>NZ_MWOM01000046.1:0-33635 GCF_012931925.1 Acidovorax sp. SRB_24 | reverse complement strand
TGCCAGGAACCTTAAAAATATACAGCCGATAAGCGTGGGCGTTTGAAGGCGATTGCCAAGTTCTTTGGAACTCAAGTCGCAAGACTTTAAACGCTCATGAGAGTAAAGAAGTGAAGTTCACTTCAATTCTTGATTTTTTGAGTGGCCCCGCAAGGGGCAAAAAACACAAGATCGAACTGTAGAGTTTGATCCTGGCTCAGATTGAACGCTGGCGGCATGCCTTACACATGCAAGTCGAACGGTAACAGGTCTTCGGATGCTGACGAGTGGCGAACGGGTGAGTAATACATCGGAACGTGCCCGATCGTGGGGGATAACGCAGCGAAAGCTGTGCTAATACCGCATACGATCTACGGATGAAAGCAGGGGACCCGCAAGGGCCTTGCGCGGACGGAGCGGCCGATGGCAGATTAGGTAGTTGGTGGGATAAAAGCTTACCAAGCCGACGATCTGTAGCTGGTCTGAGAGGACGACCAGCCACACTGGGACTGAGACACGGCCCAGACTCCTACGGGAGGCAGCAGTGGGGAATTTTGGACAATGGGCGAAAGCCTGATCCAGCCATGCCGCGTGCAGGATGAAGGCCTTCGGGTTGTAAACTGCTTTTGTACGGAACGAAAAGGTCTTCTCTAATAAAGAGGGCCCATGACGGTACCGTAAGAATAAGCACCGGCTAACTACGTGCCAGCAGCCGCGGTAATACGTAGGGTGCAAGCGTTAATCGGAATTACTGGGCGTAAAGCGTGCGCAGGCGGTTATGTAAGACAGATGTGAAATCCCCGGGCTCAACCTGGGAACTGCATTAGTGACTGCATAGCTGGAGTGCGGCAGAGGGGGATGGAATTCCGCGTGTAGCAGTGAAATGCGTAGATATGCGGAGGAACACCGATGGCGAAGGCAATCCCCTGGGCCTGCACTGACGCTCATGCACGAAAGCGTGGGGAGCAAACAGGATTAGATACCCTGGTAGTCCACGCCCTAAACGATGTCAACTGGTTGTTGGGAATTCACTTTCTCAGTAACGAAGCTAACGCGTGAAGTTGACCGCCTGGGGAGTACGGCCGCAAGGTTAAAACTCAAAGGAATTGACGGGGACCCGCACAAGCGGTGGATGATGTGGTTTAATTCGATGCAACGCGAAAAACCTTACCCACCTTTGACATGTATGGAAGATCGCAGAGACGCGATTGTGCTCGAAAGAGAGCCATAACACAGGTGCTGCATGGCTGTCGTCAGCTCGTGTCGTGAGATGTTGGGTTAAGTCCCGCAACGAGCGCAACCCTTGCCATTAGTTGCTACATTCAGTTGGGCACTCTAATGGGACTGCCGGTGACAAACCGGAGGAAGGTGGGGATGACGTCAAGTCCTCATGGCCCTTATAGGTGGGGCTACACACGTCATACAATGGCTGGTACAAAGGGTTGCCAACCCGCGAGGGGGAGCTAATCCCATAAAGCCAGTCGTAGTCCGGATCGCAGTCTGCAACTCGACTGCGTGAAGTCGGAATCGCTAGTAATCGTGGATCAGAATGTCACGGTGAATACGTTCCCGGGTCTTGTACACACCGCCCGTCACACCATGGGAGCGGGTTCTGCCAGAAGTAGTTAGCCTAACCGCAAGGAGGGCGATTACCACGGCAGGGTTCGTGACTGGGGTGAAGTCGTAACAAGGTAGCCGTATCGGAAGGTGCGGCTGGATCACCTCCTTTCTGGAAAACTGCAATTCAATTTGAACGCCCACACTTATCGGTTGTTGGAAGAAGTCGCTGCAAAGCGGCGGGTGCGATAAGTGCCTGTCGACGGCAGTGGCCGGCTTGGGTCTGTAGCTCAGTTGGTTAGAGCACCGTCTTGATAAGGCGGGGGTCGGTGGTTCGAGACCACCCAGACCCACCAAGTGCTGCAGTCCAGGGGCGACACGACAATGCGATTCCTGGGGGATTAGCTCAGCTGGGAGAGCACCTGCTTTGCAAGCAGGGGGTCGTCGGTTCGATCCCGTCATCCTCCACCAACCAACACGATGCGCCCGCAAGGGCGGTGAATCAACACCAAAGCAGCTTTGCAAAAGGCTGCTTTGATGTTGATCGATATCAATCGATCAATCGGCTGTTCTTTAAAAATTCATAGAGTCGAATCAGCGTTGCTGATGGAAACTGCACATTCGTAAAGGTTTAGTGCAGACCGTGCCATCAGCAACAAGAATTTTTGATTGCGTCAAAACGAATATTCAAACTAGCTTTGAAATTCAAAAGTAATACGATGAAGGCTCGAAAGAGCCGTAGTTGATTACGGCATAACGCGCCGGGTGAAAGACCTGGCAAGTCCTTGAAAGAAAATGGAGATGTTTCGTTAAGAGACGTCAAAGTTATAGGGTCAAGTGACTAAGAGCATGTGGTGGATGCCTTGGCGATGATAGGCGACGAAAGACGTGATAGCCTGCGATAAGCTTCGGGGAGCTGGCAAATAAGCTTTGATCCGGAGATTTCTGAATGGGGAAACCCACCCTTCGGGGTATCGCAACCTGAATACATAGGGTTGCGAGGCGAACCGGGTGAACTGAAACATCTCAGTAGCTCGAGGAAAAGACATCAACCGAGATTCCGAAAGTAGTGGCGAGCGAAATCGGACAAGCCTTGCAGTGATAGCACGACGGTTAGCAAAACGGGATGGAAAGCCCGGCCATAGCAGGTGATAGCCCTGTATGCGAAAACCGACGTGTGGTACTAGGCTGCAGACAAGTAGGGCGGGACACGAGAAATCCTGTCTGAATATGGGGGGACCATCCTCCAAGGCTAAATACTCATCATCGACCGATAGTGAACCAGTACCGTGAGGGAAAGGCGAAAAGAACCCCGGGAGGGGAGTGAAATAGATCCTGAAACCGCATGCTTACAAAAAGTAGGAGCCTCGCAAGGGGTGACTGCGTACCTTTTGTATAATGGGTCAGCGACTTACATTCAGTGGCAAGGTTAACCGAATAGGGAAGCCGTAGAGAAATCGAGTCCGAATAGGGCGAACATAGTCGCTGGGTGTAGACCCGAAACCAAGTGATCTATCCATGGCCAGGATGAAGGTGCCGTAACAGGTACTGGAGGTCCGAACCCACTAGTGTTGCAAAACTAGGGGATGAGCTGTGGATAGGGGCGAAAGGCTAAACAAACTTGGAAATAGCTGGTTCTCTCCGAAAACTATTTAGGTAGTGCCTCAAGTATTACCGTCGGGGGTAGAGCACTGTTTAGGCTAGGGGGTCATGGCGACTTACCAAACCTATGCAAACTCCGAATACCGACGAGTACAGCTTGGGAGACAGAGCACCGGGTGCTAACGTCCGGACTCAAGAGGGAAACAACCCAGACCGCCAGCTAAGGTCCCTAAAATTGGCTAAGTGGGAAACGAAGTGGGAAGGCTAAAACAGTCAGGATGTTGGCTTAGAAGCAGCCATCATTTAAAGAAAGCGTAATAGCTCACTGATCGAGTCGTCCTGCGCGGAAGATGTAACGGGGCTAAGCCAGTTACCGAAGCTGCGGATGTGCAATTTATTGCACGTGGTAGGAGAGCGTTCTGTAGGCCTGTGAAGGTGTCTGGTAATGGATGCTGGAGGTATCAGAAGTGCGAATGCTGACATGAGTAGCGTTAAAGGGGGTGAAAAGCCCCCTCGCCGTAAGCGCAAGGTTTTCTACGCAACGTTCATCGGCGTAGAGTGAGTCGGCCCCTAAGGCGAGGCAGAGATGCGTAGCTGATGGGAAACAGGTCAATATTCCTGTACCGATCAATAGTGCGATGTGGGGACGGAGAAGGTTAGCTCAGCCAACTGTTGGATATGTTGGTTCAAGCCTGTAGTCGTGCCCGGTAGGCAAATCCGCCGGGCTAAGATGAGGGGTGATAACGAGTCTGCTTGCAGACGAAGTGAGTGATACCCTGCTTCCAGGAAAAGCCACTAAGCTTCAGCTATTGACGACCGTACCGCAAACCGACACTGGTGCGCGAGATGAGTATTCTAAGGCGCTTGAGAGAACTCTGGAGAAGGAACTCGGCAAATTGATACCGTAACTTCGGGAGAAGGTATGCCCCAAGTAGGTGAACTTGAACAAAGGGAGCCCAAAGGGGTTGCAAAAAATCGGTGGCTGCGACTGTTTAATAAAAACACAGCACTCTGCAAACACGAAAGTGGACGTATAGGGTGTGACGCCTGCCCGGTGCTGGAAGATTAAATGATGGGGTGCAAGCTCTTGATTGAAGTCCCAGTAAACGGCGGCCGTAACTATAACGGTCCTAAGGTAGCGAAATTCCTTGTCGGGTAAGTTCCGACCTGCACGAATGGCGTAACGATGGCCACACTGTCTCCTCCAGAGACTCAGCGAAGTTGAAATGTTTGTGATGATGCAATCTCCCCGCGGAAAGACGGAAAGACCCCATGAACCTTTACTGTAGCTTTGTATTGGACTTTGAACAGATCTGTGTAGGATAGGTGGGAGGCTTTGAAGTGTGGTCGCTAGATCACATGGAGCCAACGTTGAAATACCACCCTGGTGTGTTTGAGGTTCTAACCCAGGTCCCTTATCGGGATCGGGGACAGTGCATGGTAGGCAGTTTGACTGGGGCGGTCTCCTCCCAAAGCGTAACGGAGGAGTTCGAAGGTACGCTAGTTACGGTCGGACATCGTGACGATAGTGCAATGGCATAAGCGTGCTTAACTGCGAGACTGACAAGTCGAGCAGATGCGAAAGCAGGACATAGTGATCCGGTGGTTCTGTATGGAAGGGCCATCGCTCAACGGATAAAAGGTACTCTGGGGATAACAGGCTGATACCGCCCAAGAGTTCATATCGACGGCGGTGTTTGGCACCTCGATGTCGGCTCATCTCATCCTGGGGCTGTAGCCGGTCCCAAGGGTATGGCTGTTCGCCATTTAAAGAGGTACGTGAGCTGGGTTTAAAACGTCGTGAGACAGTTTGGTCCCTATCTTCCGTGGGCGCTGCAGATTTGAGGAAGCCTGCTCCTAGTACGAGAGGACCGGAGTGGACACACCTCTGGTGTATCGGTTGTCACGCCAGTGGCATTGCCGAGTAGCTAAGTGTGGAAGAGATAACCGCTGAAAGCATCTAAGCGGGAAACTCGTTTCAAGATGAGATCTGCCGGGGGCTTGACCCCCCTAAAGAGTCGTTCAAGACCAGGACGTTGATAGGCTGGGTGTGGAAGTGCAGCAATGCATTAAGCTAACCAGTACTAATTGCTCGTGCGGCTTGACCCTATAACTTTGATCAAATCGATCAAGGTCGTTATGCCAAGTTGACGCAGTCAAATAAAACAAGCTGATTCCAAACTCTATGAATTCGCCCGGTTGATCCAAAGATCAGCCAGGCACCCAGTTATGCCTGATGACCATAGCAAGTCGGTCCCACTCCTTCCCATCCCGAACAGGACAGTGAAACGACTTCGCGCCGATGATAGTGCGGGTTCCCGTGTGAAAGTAGGTCATCGTCAGGCTCTTACAGCCCAGTCGCGCCCCCCTCAGCAATGAGGGGGGCGTTTCTGCTTTGGGGCGCGAAAGATCGCAGAAAGCTCGGATGGATGGTCGGCGCATGGCAGGTTAAGATTGACGTGAACGTTAACGTCATTTGTTGTCATCGCATGGCAAAAACGGACAGGCATGCCGTCTGTCATCTGTGCGAGCCGACCCTGGCTGCACCCTCCACCATGGCACACACCTACACCATCAGCGACCTTGCCAAAGAGTTCGACCTCACCACCCGCGCCATGCGGTTTTACGAGGACATGGGATTGCTGCAGCCCGAGCGCACGGGGCCTGGGGGGCGCAATCGACTCTACAGCGCCCGCGACCGCACGCGCCTCAAGCTGACCTTGAGGGCCAAGCGCCTCGGTCTCTCACTCACCGAGGCCAAGGAAATCATTGACCTGTACGACAGCCCGCGCGACACCGGCGTGCAACTGCGCAAGTTCCTGCTTGTACTGGCCGATCACCGGCGCCAGCTGGAGGAGCAGATGGCCGATTTGGAGGCAAATCTGGACGAGGTCCGCGAGCATGAAAAGGAAGCACGTGCCTTGTTGCTCAAGACTGAAAAAATGGATGATAATTGACGTTTACGTAAACGTCATATCTATTCCATATCGACGCCCATGTCCCCGTTCGAGCCCCGCAACAGCCATTACGCTCAGCGCGTGCACGAGAGTTTTTCTTGCCAAGGTGCAATGCAGACACTGGGTGCGCGCTTGGACCATGTCGCGCCCGGTGCCGTCGACATCGCGCTCGACTGGAGCCCGACACTGACGCAGCAGCACGGCTTCCTGCATGCCGGCATGCTGTCTGCCGCGCTCGATTCGGCGTGTGGTTATGCCGCCTTCACCCTGATGGCGCCCGAAGCCGAGGTGCTGACCATCGAATTCAAGATCAACCTGCTGGCCCCTGCACAGGGCGAGCGCTTTCGCATGGAAGGGCGCGTGCTCAGACCGGGACGCACCATCACCGTGTGCGAGGGCAGGGCCTACGCACTCAGCACCGGAGCAGAGAAACTGGTGGCCACCATGGCGTGCACACTCATGGCCGTGGCTGGTCGCGAAGGCGTGCGGGACTGACTTTGCCTTTCTTCCTTACCCTTCAGGAGACGTTCATGAGCATGCCCGCCAATCTTCCCGGCCTGAATTTCCAACTGGGCGACGACATCGACGCGTTGCGCGACGCCGTGCGCGATTTTGCGCAGGCCGAGATCGCTCCGCGTGCTGCGGAAGTCGACCACAGTGACCAGTTTCCCATGGACCTGTGGCGCAAGATGGGTGACCTGGGCGTGCTGGGCATCACCGTGCCCGAGCCGTATGGCGGGGCGTCCATGGGCTACTTGGCCCACATGGTGGCCATGGAAGAGATCTCGCGCGCCAGCGCTTCGGTGGGCTTGAGCTACGGTGCGCACAGCAACCTGTGCGTCAACCAGATCAACCGCAACGGCAGCGAGACGCAAAAGCGGAAATACCTGCCCAAGCTCATCAGCGGCGAACATGTGGGCGCCTTGGCCATGAGCGAGCCCGGTGCCGGTTCCGACGTCATCAGCATGAAGCTCAAGGCCGAGGACAAGGGGGGCTACTACCTGCTCAACGGCAGCAAGATGTGGATCACCAACGGCCCCGACGCTGACACGCTGGTGGTCTATGCGAAAACCGAGCCCGAATTGGGCGCCCGTGGCATCACGGCCTTTTTGATTGAAAAAGGCATGCCGGGCTTCAGCGTGGCGCAGAAGCTCGACAAGCTGGGCATGCGCGGCAGCCACACGGGCGAGCTGGTGTTCCAGAACGTCGAAGTGCCGGCGGACCATGTGCTCGGCGGCGTGAACATGGGCGCCAAGGTGCTGATGAGCGGGCTCGACTACGAGCGCGCCGTGCTCACCGGTGGACCGTTGGGCATCATGCAGAGCGTGATGGACAACGTGGTTCCCTACATCCACGACCGCAAACAGTTTGGTCAGAGCATCGGCGAATTCCAGCTGATCCAGGGCAAGGTCGCCGACATGTACACCGTGCTGCAGGCCGGCCGCTCGTTTGCCTACACCGTCGCCAAGAACCTCGACATGGTGGGCAGCGACCACGTGCGCCAGGTGCGCAAGGACTGCGCCAGCGTGATTCTGTGGACCGCAGAGAAGGCCACCTGGATGGCTGGCGAGGGCGTGCAGATCTTTGGCGGCAATGGCTACATCAACGAATACCCGCTGGGGCGCCTGTGGCGCGACGCCAAGCTCTACGAAATCGGCGCCGGCACCAGCGAAATCCGCCGCATGCTGATCGGTCGCGAGCTGTTTGCCGAGACCTGTTGAGCCCCCCTGACCCGTTCCATTGAAGAAAGCATCCCGATGCCGACCACCTCCATCGAAGAATTGTTTGTGCACAACCGCGCCTGGGCGGCGCAAATGGAGAAAGACCGTCCGGGCTTCTTCACCGGGCTGATGGCCCAGCAAAAGCCGCGCTACATGTGGATCGGCTGCTCCGACAGCCGCGTGCCGGCCAACCAGATCACGGGCCTGGAACCCGGTGAGATTTTTGTGCACCGCAATGTCGCCAATGTGGTGGTGCCGACCGATCTCAACTGCCTCTCCACCATCCAGTACGCTGTGGACCAGCTGCACGTCCAACACCTGATGGTCGTGGGCCACTACGGTTGCGGCGGCGTGCTGGCCGCACTGGAGGACCGCCGTGTGGGCCTGGCGGACAACTGGATCCGCCACGTCAAGGATGTGCGCGACAAACACCTCGAACTGATCGACGCGGTCGCGCCCGAGTGGCGCCACGACGTGCTCTGCGAGCTCAACGCCATCGAGCAGGTCCTCAACATCGCACACACCACGGTGCTGCAGGATGCCTGGGCGCGGGGTGAAAAAATCACCTTGCATGGATGGTGCTATGGCCTCAAGGATGGGCTCATCAACAACCTGCACATTTCCGTCGATGGCAACGACGGGCTGGAGTCGCGCTATGCCGCCGCGGTGGCCGGTGTGGCCGCCGCACGCCGTTAAGGCCGCGCACGTGTGTGCGGCGCGGGCCTGAGCGGCCTGCCACCCGTCGGATGAACCGGAGAGTGCCGACCATGTTCCCCCAACGCCTCGACTCGCCGCAAGCCTACGACATCGCCAAGGCAATGATGGACGGTTTTAACCGCCATTACCGGCTGTTCCGCACCGAATCGGCGCGCGCCAAGCACCGCTTCGAGACGGCCGACTGGCACGGTCAGCAGCGCGCGCAGCGCGAGCGCATCGAGTTCTATGACCTGCGCGTCAAGGAATGTGTGCGCCGGCTGGAGAAGGAATTCCAGGCCGGCAGCGTGCCCATGGACGTGTGGCACCAGATCAAGCTGCACTACATCGGCCTGCTGGTCGATCACCGCCAGCCCGAGTTGGCCGAGACCTTTTTCAACTCGGTGACGACCAAGATCCTGCACCGCACGCACTTTCACAACGACTTCATCTTCGTGCGCCCGGCCATCAGCACCGAGTACATCGACAACGACGCGCGCGAGCAGCGCCCGACCTACTGGGCTTACTACCCATCGCCATCGCGCGAGAACCTGCGCGAGACGCTCACGCTCATTGTCGAGAACTTCCGCGTTCAGCGCCCGTTTGCCGACCTGCAAGGCGACATCGAACAGGTGCTGAGCGCGCTGCGCGGACATCTGCAACACAGCAAGCTGCGCGCCAACTTCCAGATCCAGGTGCTGTCGAGCCTGTTCTACCGCAACAAGGGCGCCTACCTTGTCGGCAAGGTCATCAACGGTTTCCACGAGGTGCCGTTTGCGTTGCCCATCCTGCACAACGACGCCGGCCTGCTCACCATCGACGCCGCGCTGTTCGGCGAGGACGACCTGCAGATGCTGTTTTCCTTCGCGCGGGCCTATTTCATGGTGGACATGGAAATCCCGAGTGCCTACGTGCAGTTCCTGCGCAGCCTCATGCCGCGCAAGCCGCGCGCCGAACTGTACAACGCGCTCGGCCTGGCCAAGCAGGGCAAGACGCTGTTCTACCGCGACTTCCTCTACCACCTCAAGCATTCGAGCGACAAGTTCCGCATCGCGCCCGGCATCAAGGGCATGGTCATGCTGGTGTTCGACCTGCCGAGCTTTCCCTATGTGTTCAAGCTCATCAAGGACTATTACCCCCCGCAGAAAGACACGACGCGCGAGCAGATCAAGGCCAAGTACCTGCTGGTCAAGCAACACGACCGCGTGGGCCGCATGGCCGATACGCTCGAATACAGCCTGGTGGCCTTTCCGCGCGACCGCTTCGAAGACGCGCTGATCGCCGAGATCCAGCAGTTCGCGCCCAGCCAGCTCGAGATCAGCGACCGCGACGGCGACGGCCGGCAGGAAGTCATCATCTCGCACCTCTACATCGAGCGGCGCATGGTCCCGCTCAACATGTACCTGCAGGAGTCTTTCGACGCCGGCCCGAACGATGAGCGCGCGCGCCAGCAGATGGAGCGCAGCGTGATCGACTACGGCAACGCGATCAAGGACCTCGTGGCGGCCAACATCTTCCCCGGCGACATGCTGTGGAAGAACTTCGGCGTCACGCGCAACGGCAAGGTGGTGTTCTACGACTATGACGAGATCGAGTACCTGACCGACTGCCAGTTCCGCCGCGTGCCCGCGCCGCGCAACGAGGAGGAAGAGATGAGCGGCGAGGTCTGGTACACGGTCGGCCCGCGCGACGTGTTCCCCGAAACCTTCGCCCCCTTCCTGCTCGGCAACGACGCCGTGCGCGCCGTGTTCATGGCGCACCATGCCGACCTGCTGGGCGCAGAATTCTGGCAGTCGCACAAGGAGCGCATCCTGGCGGGCCATGTGTACGACGTCTTTCCGTACGACGCCCACCGCCGTTTTGCGCACGCCAAGGCCTGAAACCGTTCTTTTTCCCATTGCACAGGAGACTTTCATGACCGCACCCCTCGCAGATCCCATCGTCATCGTCGGCGCCGCGCGCACGCCCATGGGCGCCTTCCAGGGTGACTTTGCCGGCCTGGCCGCGCACGACCTCGGCGGCGCAGCGATCGCCGCCGCCGTCGAGCGCGCCGGCATTGCGCCGTCCGCCGTGGGCGAGGTGCTGTTCGGCAACTGCCTGATGGCCGGACAGGGCCAGGCGCCCGCGCGCCAGGCGGCGTTCAAGGGCGGACTGCCCAAGGAAACGGGCGCCGTGACGCTGTCCAAGATGTGCGGCTCGGGCATGAAGGCCGCCATGCTGGCGCACGACATGCTGCTGGCCGGCACGCACGACGTGGTGGTCGCGGGCGGCATGGAGAGCATGACCAACGCCCCCTACCTGCTGCAGAAAGGCCGCGGCGGCTACCGCTTGGGCCACGACCGCATCTTCGACCACATGATGCTCGACGGCCTCGAAGACGCCTACGAGCCCGGCCGCTCGATGGGCACGTTCGGCGAGGACTGCGCCGCCAAGTACGGCTTCACGCGCGCGCAGCAGGACGCCTTCGCCACCGCCAGCGTGCAGCGCGCCCAGGCGGCCACCACGTCGGGCGCTTTTGCCGCCGAAATCACGCCCGTGACCGTGAAGACGCGTGCCGGCGAGACCGTGGTGTCGATCGATGAAGGCCCGGGCAAGGCCCGCCTCGACAAGATCGCCACGCTCAAGCCCGCGTTCAAGAAGGACGGCACGATCACCGCCGCATCAAGCTCCAGCATCAATGACGGCGCCGCCGCGCTCGTGATGATGCGCGAGTCGACCGCGCAAAGGCTCGGCTGCAAGCCCTTGGCGCGCATTGCCAGCCACGCCACGCACGCACACGAGCCCGAGTGGTTCGCCACGGCGCCGCTGGGCGCCACGCAGAAGGCGCTGGCCAAGGCCGGCTGGGCCGTGGGCGATGTGGATCTGTGGGAGATCAACGAGGCCTTTGCCGTCGTGCCGATGGCGCTGATGCACGAGCTGAATCTGCCGCACGACAAGGTCAACGTCCACGGCGGCGCCTGCGCATTGGGCCACCCCATCGGTGCCAGCGGCGCGCGCATCCTGGTCACGCTGCTGCATGCCTTGCAGGCCCGGGGCCTCCAAAAGGGTCTGGCGACGCTGTGCATCGGCGGCGGCGAAGCCACGGCCATGGCGGTCGAGCTGGTCTGAGCGGCGTGCACACCGCGCCATGATCTCGACGGCCGAACAACTGCGCGCGCTGTATGCCGCACCCGGCGAGCGCGCGCTGCGCAAGCAGCAGGCACAGCTCGACTTGCACTGCCAGCGCTTCATTGCGCTCTCGCCTTTCTGTGTGCTGTCTACAGGCGGCACTGCGGGCACGTTCATGGACGCGTCGCCGCGCGGTGGGCCGCCGGGCTTTGTGCACGTGGCCGACGCGCACACCGTGTTGCTGCCCGATGCGGGCGGCAACAACCGGCTCGACACGCTGGGCAACCTGCTCCAGGACCCGCGCATCGGCCTGTTGTTCCTGGTGCCAGGCGTGGACGAAAGCCTGCGCATCAATGGCACGGCGCGGCTGCGCGACGAGCCCGAATTCACCGGGCGTTTCAGTGCCGAGCGCCAGCGCCCCAAGCTGGTGATCGAGGTGCAGGTGGCCGAGGCCTACCTGCACTGCGCCAAGGCGCTGATGCGCTCGCGCCTGTGGCAGGTCGGTGCGCAGGTTGAGCGCAGCGCCTTGCCGACCATGAATGAAATGGTCCACGACCAGATCCAGGCCGGCCCGGTGCAGGAGTCGCAAGATGCCATGGTGCAGCGTTACGCTCGGCAGATTGCCGACGAGCTGGCGCCATTGGCGGGCTGACGCAGATCGATTGCTTTCAATTTCATAGCTGCTTGCACATGCTGTACAAGGGCTGGAGGCCTATTTCATGTCAAACGTCCTGATCATTGGCGCCTCGCGCGGACTCGGTCTGGAGTTCGCGCGCCAGTATGTGGTGGCGGGCGACCGCGTGCTGGCCAGTGCGCGCGACGCCGCCGGGCGCGGGCGCCTGCAGGCGCTGGGCGTGGAGAACGTGCTGACCGTGGACGTGGCCGATCCCGCCAGCGTCAGCGGCCTGGCCTGGATGCTGGACGGCGAAAAAATCGACACCGCGGTCTATGTGGCGGGCGTGATGGAGCGCGGCAATGCGCTGTCTCCGCCCACGCGCGAGCAGTTCGACCGCGTCATGCACACCAACGTGCTGGGCGCCATGCAGGCCATCCCGCAGGTCGCGCCGCTGGTCGAGGCGGCGCAAGGGAGGTTTGCCTTCATCAGCAGCGAGCTGGGCCGCATCGGCGGCGTCGAGAGCAGCCACACCTGGCTCTACCGCGTCAGCAAGGCGGCGCTCAACATGGCGGTGGCCAGCGCCCAGCACGACTACCCGCAGGCCACGCTGGTGGCGCTGCACCCCGGCTGGGTGCAGACCGACATGGGCGGCGAACAGGCCCCGCTCACGGCGCCCGAGAGCGTGGCCGCCATGCGCGCCACGCTCGCGCGGCTCACGCCGGCGCACAAGGGCCAGTTCCTGCAGCGCGACGGCACGCCCTGCGCCTCGTGGTGAGGCGCGCCGGCCTGGCACCTTCCGCCCCACAAGACAAAAACACCCGGAGACCACGATGCTGCTGACCCCAGACCAGGAAATGATCCGCGACGCCGTGCGCGACTTTGCGCAGCAAGAGCTGTGGCCGTATGCCGCGCGCTGGGACAAGGAACACCACTTCCCCAAGGAGGCCCACCAAGGCCTGGCGGCGCTGGGCGCCTATGGCATCTGCGTGCCCGAGGAGTTCGGTGGTGCCCAGCTCGACTACCTATCGCTCGCGCTGGTGCTCGAAGAGATCGCGGCCGGCGACGGCGGCACCAGCACGGCCATCTCAGTGACCAACTGCCCCGTCAACGCCATCCTGATGCGCTATGGCAACGCCCAGCAAAAGCGCGACTGGCTCACGCCGCTGGCGCAGGGCCAGATGCTCGGCGCGTTCTGCCTGACCGAGCCCCATGTGGGCTCCGACGCTTCGGCACTCCGGACGACTGCCGTGAAGCAGGGCGATGGCTATGTGATCCATGGCGTCAAGCAGTTCATCACCAACGGCCAGAACGGCCAGGTCGCCATCGTCATCGCGGTGACCGACAAGGGCGCGGGCAAAAAGGGCATGAGCGCCTTCCTGGTGCCGACGAACGCGCCGGGTTACGCCGTGGCGCGCCTCGAAAACAAGCTGGGCCAGCACAGCAGCGACACCGCGCAGATCAACTTCGACCACTGCCGCATCCCGGCCGAGAACCTGATCGGCGCCGAGGGCGAGGGCTATAAGATCGCGCTCGGTGCTTTGGAAGGCGGGCGCATCGGCATCGCCGCACAAAGCGTGGGCATGGCGCGCAGCGCCTTCGAGGTGGCGCTGGCGTATTCGAAAGAGCGCGAGAGCTTTGGCCAGCCCATCTTCCAGCACCAGGCCGTGGGCTTTCGCCTGGCCGACTGCGCCACGCAGATCGAGGCCGCACGCCAGCTCATCTGGCACGCCGCCGCGCTGCGCGACGCCGGCCGGCCCTGTCTGAAGGAAGCCGCCATGGCCAAGCTGTTCGCCAGCGAGATGGCGGAAAAGGTCTGCAGCGCCGCCATCCAGACCCTCGGCGGCTACGGCGTGGTGAGCGACTTCCCGGTCGAGCGCATCTACCGCGACGTGCGCGTGTGCCAGATCTACGAGGGCACGAGCGACGTGCAGAAAATCCTCATCCAGCGCGCGCTCGCGTGAACTTGACACGCTGGCCGTGCGATCCGGCAACGGTTTGCGCCCCTCCTTGATCTGCTTGGGGCGCAGGCCGTATTTTGGCGCCAACTCGGCCTGCGTTTATCACCACACACGACTTCAAGCGCCACTGGCGCCGTGATGGCGGCGGGTCTTCCGCCCATTTCTTATTCCGGTCTCGGAGGCCATCTTCCGCCCTGTTCAGGCGAAAAATGCGCTTCGCGATCTGTTCGATGTGCGGGAGCATCCACGAGGATTGCTATAGCATCCTGGGGCGCTATGGGCACGCATTGCATGTGTGCACGGTCACCGGCCTTCGCACCGGACCGAGATTGACCATCCATGGCGCGGATAACAACTATTCATCTGGAGATGTTTCAATTTATGCATATCGCAGCACGTTTTTCATCGCTGGCGCTCGCCCTGGGCGCAGCCTTTGCCGGTTCTTCCACCATGGCGCAGACCTCCAGCCATGCGGCCGACATTGAGCGCATTCTGGCCAGCCCGGCATTCAAAACGGCTGCGGCCACAATCGACAAGGAGCATGGCCGCATAGTGGAAGACGGCGTCAAGTTCACCGAAATTCCTGCGCCGCCGTTCAAGGAAGAAGCCCGCGCCAAGGAGTTTGCCAAGATGCTCAAGGCGGCCGGCCTGCCCGATGTGAAGATCGATGAAGAAGGCAATGTGACCGGGCTGCGCAAGGGCACGCGCAGCGACGGCAAGGTGGTCGTGGTGTCGGCGCACTTGGACACGGTGTTCCCTGCCGGTACCGATGTGCAAGTCAAGCGCCAGGGTACGAAGCTGTACGCTCCCGGTATAGGTGATGACACCATGAGCCTGGCCGTGTTGCTGGGTTTTGTGCGGGCCATGGAGGCTGGCAACATCAAAACGCGCGATGACATCCTGTTTGTCGGCACGGTCGGTGAAGAAGGGCCGGGCGATCTGCGTGGTGTGCGCCACCTGTTCACCAAGGGTGAATACAAGGACAAGATCAAGAGCTTCTTTTCTCTGGAGTCTGGAAGCGTCAGCCAGATCACCAATGGCGGAGTGGGCTCCAAGCGTTACCGCGTGACCTTCAGCGGTCCTGGGGGCCACAGCTTCGGCGCGTTTGGTCTGGTGAACCCCATGTTCGCGCTGGGCCAGGCGGCCAATGAGTTTTCACGCATCCAGGTTCCGGCCACGCCCAAGACCACCTACAGCATTGGCGTGATCGGTGGTGGCACCTCGGTGAACTCGATTCCGCTGAGTGGCTGGATGGACGTGGACATGCGTTCGGAGTCGGTCACCGAACTCAAGCGTGTCGAAGACCGTCTGCTCAAACTGGTGCAGGATGCCGCCGATGGCGAGAACTTTGCACGCTCTACCAAGGAAGGCAAGATCAAGGCCGAGGCCAAGCTGATCGGCGACCGCCCGGCCGGAAACACCGATGCAAAATCCGATCTGGTGCAGACCGCCAAGGCGGCGATCGAGGCCGGCGGCTACAAGGTCGATTACCGGTGGAGTTCGACCGATTCGAACCTGCCCATGAGCCTGGGCATCCCTGCGATCACCATCGGCCGCGCGGCACCGGACAAGGGCGGTCGTGCGCATTCGCTCGACGAGTGGATCGACGTCGAAAAAGAACCCATGGTCAAGGCCATGGCAACCAGCCTGAGCATTGTGCTGGCAACCACAGGTATGGAGTAAACGATGGGCCACAGAGTGCAGGGGGACCGGTTCATGCATCGCCGCGAGTTCGCGGTTTCTCTTGCTCTGTGCTCCGTGGCGCCTGCCGTGTGGGCTGCGCCGCCGCGGATTCGGATGTTTGAGTTGTACCAGGACGATTTGGGGTTTTCGGATACCGCCAAGCAGCTCAACGGCAAGACCGTCAGCATCCAGGGTTTCATGGCGCCGCACCTGAAAGTCGAGTCGGATTTTTTCGTGTTGTCGAACACACCGGTGGAAACCTGCCCGTTTTGTGCGTCCGAGGACGAGTGGATCAACACCATTATTTTTGTGCGCATCAAAAAACGCCAGGAAGCGGTCAAGCCCGGCGACCTGATCCAGGTTCTGGGCCGCTTGGAGATCGGGCCGCAGACAGATGCCGCGACTGGTTTTGTCAGCCGGGTCCGGCTGGTCGATGCCAGCTTCCAGCGCTTATGAGTCCGGACCGTTTGCACGGCGGGCTGGAGGCGCGCTCGGTTGGCGCTGTCTTTTTCGACGCCAGCGGTGCCAGCATCCAGGCGCTGCACAAGGTCAGCGCCCAATTTTTATCCGGCCATCTCACTGCCATTGTTGGCCCTTCGGGCTCTGGCAAAAGCACCCTGCTGCATGCGCTGGCCGGTATCGTGGTGCCCCATCAGGGCGAGGTTCGCTTTGGCGCAACCGTGGTCAGCCAGCTGGGCGAAAGGCAGCGCGATGCGTGGCGCCTGGCGCACTGCGGCATGGTCTTCCAGGACTTTCGCCTGATCGATGAGCTCGATGCCTTGAGCAACACCTTGCTGCCGGCGCAGTTTCAGCGCGCGCGCTTGCCCGAGGTTTTGCGCGAGCGCGCACGGGCCTTGCTTGCACGGTTTGAGGTTCCCTTGCGGGCCGGGCCGGTGGCGCGGCTCTCACGCGGCGAGCAGCAGCGGGTCGCCTTGGCGCGGGCCCTGTTGCTGGACCCACCAATCATTCTGGCCGACGAACCTACGGCCAGCCTCGACCCCGGCAATGGGCAACGGATTGCCGATGAACTCCACGCCATGGCGCGGGCCGGCAAAACCGTGGTGGCGGTCACCCACGATCACAAGCTGTCGGCGCTGGCCGACCAGGTGCTGCGCATGACTGCGGGACAAGTGCTTCTTCCCCAGCCCGCCGACACGGCCTCCATGGTTGCATGATGAATCCCCTGCCCGGCATTCGCGCCGCCCTCACGCGTTACCGTTTCAGCGCCCTGGCTTTTGTGTTGCTGGTTGCGGCGGGCGTCACCCTGTCGGTGGCCATCGTCTCGCAAGAGCGGGCCCTGCGCAGCGGCAGCGCCCGGGCGGCGGACCGCTTCGACATGATTGTGGCGCCGCCCGGCAGCCGTACCGACGCCTTGATGACCGGGGTGTTTCTGCGGCCCGGCTCTGGCCAGTTGCTCAGCGCGCCTCTGACAGTGGCCTTGCTCAACGACAGCCGGGCCGGCTTTGTGTCGCCATTGGCTTTTGGCGACAGCCACCGTGGTGCACCGGTGGTGGGCGTGGTCGCGGCCCTGGTCGAACATTTGTCGGGCGGGCTGGCAGAGGGGCGGCTTTTTGCGACGCGCCATGAGGCCGTGGTGGGCGCTGCGTCGGCACTCCAGGTGGGCGACACCTTCGAGCCGGTGCATGGGGTGCACCACGGCGGAGAAGAACACGGTGGCGACGAGCACCTCAATGCGCACGATGCCACGGTGACCGTGGTCGGGCGCATGAAGCCAACGGGCTCGCCCTGGGACAAGGCCGTGGCGGTGCCGGTCGAACTGGTCTGGTCACTGCACAACTTGCCGATCGGCCACGCGCCGGAGTCCACCCAACTCGGCGTGCCCTTTGACGCGGCCCACACGCCCGGTATTCCTGCGGCCGTGGTGCACACGGGGAACGTGGCCAACGCCTACAAATTGCGGCGCGCGTATACCGACAAGGAGTCCATGGCTTTCTTTCCGGCCGAAGCCCTGGTGCAGCTCTATTCCATCCTGGGCGACATGCGCCAGTTGATGAGCTTGCTGGCCCTGGTGACGCAGGCCTTGGTGCTGTTGTCCATCATCGCCAGCGTGTTCATTTTGTTCCGCCTGCTGATGCCGCAGTTTGTCACTTTGCGCGCGTTGGGGGCACCGCGGCGTTATGTGTTTGCGATGGCCTGGGGCTTTACGGCCCTGCTGGTCGGGCTCGGTGTGGTACTGGGGCTGGCGGGCGGCTACGCGCTGTCGTTTGGCATCAGCACCTGGCTCGCCCACCTGACCGGCGTGGCGTTGCGGCCCACCCTGGGCGGGACCGAGTGGCTGATGGCGCTGGCGATCCTGGCGGTGGGCCTGGTGCTGGCGTCGTTGCCGGCGTGGCACATGCAGCGTGTGTCTTTATCGGCGGCGATGAAGGAATACTGATCCAGGGTCCGCTGAATTCCATCGGCGATGGGGCGGAACAGGTCGGGCGCCGGTGACCTAGCAGGTGCTTCCACCAGGCGGCCAACGGGCGCTCGAGCAATCTTTGCCACCTGGGGGGCGGGATGGTTCCCAGCAAGGTTCGACAGGCTCGCTGCGTCCCCGAAGGGCATGCAGCGGTCCGTGATGGCGCGCTCTAGTGCGCTGGAGCGGGTGCCGGAAACACCGCCTCGCCCAGGTTCAGCATCAACCGGTTCGCCCAGGCGAAGATCGCCACGGCGTGCACCAGGTCGAGCACTTCGAGGTTCGTGAGCCCGGCGGCGCGCACGGCCTGCAGCTGGGCGGCGCCAAAGCCGGCCGGGTTTGCCGTCAGGTCGATCGACAGCTGCACGATGGCGCGCTCGCGCGCATTGGTGCCGGCACCCTGCGGCTCGGCGAACAGCTGGCAGATCACTTCGTTGCGCTTGGTGAGCTGCTCGAAGCGCTGGGCGTGCACCGAGGCGCAGTAGACGCAGCCGTTCACGCGCGAGACCACGGCGCTGGCCAGTTCGCGCTCGGCGCGCGAGAGGCCGCCGGGGGCGTACATGATGGCGTTGAAGACGATGGAGCGCTCTTCGAGGATGCGCGGCTGGTGCGCCAGCACGCGGTAGTAGTCGCTGTCCTTGGCCTTGGGGTGGCTGCTGGCCAGCACGGCCAGCTGCGCGGGCGTGGCCTGGTCGAGGTCCAGCACCGGCAGCCAGGCGGACCAGTCCAGGGTTTCGCTGGTGTAGCCGTTCACGCGCACGGGTTCGCCGGGTTGGGGCAGGTGGGCGGGGTGCACGAACGGCGCTTCCTCCGCGGGGGCAGCGGCCGGCGTGCTGTGCAGGTCATCGCCCAGTTCGACCAGCGCCTGCAGGCCGGCGACCACGCGCAGCTGGTAGGCGACGAAGGCGATCAGCTGCGCCAGCGCCACCACCTCGGGCGTGGCCAGGCCCGCGGCCGGCAGCTTGTGCAGCGCGGCCTGGTCGCCTTCGACGGGGCGCTCGGTCAGCGTGCGCGCGAAGGCCAGGATCGCTTGCAGGCGCGCGTCGCCGGCAGCGGGCTGGCCACCGAGCGCGGCCTGCTGCGCCGGCGTGAGCGGCAGGGCCTGCAGGCGCTCGCGGTAGTGGGCTGCCAGCACCGTGCTGCCCGCCAGGCGGGCGATATGGTGCGCGGCCAGCAGGCGTTCGGCCAGCGACGGGGCACCGCTCAGCGCCGGGTCGAAAATGCTGTCGTAGCTGCCCTGGGTGGCGGCGACAACCTTCGCGCGCTGGTGGCGCACGGCATGCACGGGGCTGCCGTCCGGCAGCGGCACCAGGGCATCGACCACGTCGGTGGCGGCGGGGGATGGGGTCATGACAGGGGCTCCGAAGTGGGATTGAAATATCAGGTGCTTTGGGGCTCTAGCGCAGACTGGGTCTGCACAGCGTGCTCTAAAAAATGGAGCACGCTAGCCCACGAGGCCTCGTCGGCATGGGCGTTGACGGCCGGCGTTCCGCCCGTGGTGCTGAGCCGCCCCGACACCGGGTGGGCATAGACCAGCTGCGTGGTCGGCACATAGGGAAAGACGATGGCGTGCCCGCCGCCTTCGAAGTCGAGCTGCTCGACCGGGTAGGGGTGCTGGACCTGCGCCAGCCGCTCGGCGACCATGCGGCCGTACAGGCTCGACGGCCAGGAGCCGTCGTCGCTCGCGGTCAGCAGCAGCACCGGGCCGCGGATGTTCTCGACGCGGATGCGCGCACGCTCCACGGCCTCGGGGTCTTGCAGGGCGGTCAGCAGCGCGTGGGCGTGGCGGCGCGGCTCGGGGCCTTCGTCCCACGGTGCCCAGCTGGCGGTGCGGTTGTCTTGCCACAGGTGGGGCAGGGGTTGGCCGCGCCAGAGCCAGGCCGGGCCGTTGCGGCTGTCGGGGCCGTTGGCCGGGTTGCAGGCGTTCTGCGCGCTGTGCACCACGGCGCCGGGCACATAGCCGATGACGGCCGAGACCAGTTGCGGGAGCAGCGAGGCGAGCAGCAGCACCAGCTCGCCGCCGCGCGACTGGCCGCTGAGCGCGACGAAGCCGTTCAGAGGCCGCACTTCGCGGTGCAGCCAGTGCAGCGCTGTCTCGAAGATTTCGAGCGGCGTGTCCGAGATGTAGTCGGACAGCCCCGGCGCCTTGAAGTACCCCAGCGCCAGCGCAGCGTAGCCGTGCGAGGCGTAGAGCGCGGCGCGCGGCTCGTTGATGCCGCCGCCCGAGCCGTTGAGCACCAGCACGGCCGGGTGCGGGCCCGACCCGGCGGGCGTGAACAGCGTGCCGACCAGGCCGTCGTCGCGCACCTCGCGCCGGGTTACGCCGGCGCCCTGCAGGCGCTGCACCAGGCGCGCCTGCAGCACGGGCGCGCCGTGGCGCTGCGCGGTCACGCCGGTGGTGAGCGCGGCGGCGGGCTCGGCGGCAAACACCTCGCGCGGCGCGCCAGCCTGATCGGGCGCCTGCGACCACACCAGCCCCATGGCCGACACGCCGCCGTAGCTGCCGGCCAGCGGGGCGTCGCGCTGCAGGTCCACCACGCCGTCGGCGTTGGCGCGGAACGTGGCGTGGGAGCACCACACCACGCCCGGACCGCGCAGCGTGCGCGTGGCCAGCGTGACTTCCTCGCCGGGCGCGAGGCCCTGCACCGCGATGCAGCGCGGCACGTCGATCAGCGCGTCTTCGGGGGTGACGGTCAGGGTGGCGGACGGCATGCGCGCGCTCCCTTACTTGGCGACCGGGCTGACCTGCATCGCGGTCGTGCGGTCGCTCAGCAGCGGCACCACTTTCAGCCCCTTCTTGGCGGCCCAGATGTTCTGGTAGTGGAACAGCGGGATGTGGCCGACGTCGTCGGTGACCAGCTTGACCGAGTGGCGGAAGATGGCCTCGCGGCGCTTGGCGTCGAACTCGACGGTGGCGGCATCGAGCGCCTTGTCCACGGCCTCGTTGCTGTAGCGGCCCCAGTTGTTGACGCCGCGCCCGCGCTTGGCGTCGGTGCTGGCCAGCGTCTGCAGCAGGCCGTAGCCGGCTTCGCCCGTGCCATTGCCCCAGGCGATCACGCTGACCGCGTATTCGTTCTTGCCGGCGCGGCCGGCGTACACGCTCCATGGCACGACCTCGACCTTGGTCTTGACGCCCGCACGGGTCCAGAACTGGGCCACGGCCTGCACGGTTTCGGGCGCCTGCGGGTAGCGGTCGCCGGGCACGTGGATGGTGATCTGGAAGCCCTGCGGGTAGCCGGCCTCGGCCAGCAGCTTCTTGGCCTGCTCGGCGCTGTAGGCGATGTCCTTGACCTCGGGGTTGTAGCCGAAGGTGTTCTTGGGCATCCACTGGTTGGCCTCGGTCACCGTGCCCTGCAGGATGCGGTCGGCGATCGCCTTGCGGTTGATCGCGACCGACAGCGCCTGGCGCACCTTGAGCTCCTGCAGCGGGTTCTTGTCGAGCGGCTTGCCGGCGTTGTCGGTGATGAACTCGTTGGGGCCGGGGCGGAAGCTCGGCTGCAGCAGCAGCACGCGCAGGCCCGGGTAGGTGTAGACGCTGACGGACGGCGTCTTCTTGAGCTTGGCCACGTCGGTCACGGCCACCTTGTCGATCACGTCCACGTCGCCGGCCAGCAGCGCGGCCGTGCGCGCCGCGCCGTTGTTGATGAAGCGGTAGTTGACCTTGTCCCACACGGGCTTCGGACCGTAGTACGACGGATTGCGCTCGAACACCGTGCGGTCGCCGGGGCTGTACGAGACGAATTTGTACGGCCCGGTGCCGACCACGGCGCGGCCGGCGTTGTAGTCCTCGGTCTTGGACTTTTCACCGACGTGCTTGCTCACGATATAGATCGACGCGATGTCGAGCGGCAGCATGGGGTTGGGCGTGTTGGTCTTGACGATGACGGTGTGCGGGTCCTTGGCGGTGGTCGACTCCACCGTGCGCAGCGCGCCGGTGTACGAGGCCACGGTGCCGGGCACGCTGCGCGCGCGCTGGAACGAGAACACGATGTCGTCGGCCGTGAACGGCGTGCCGTCCTGCCACTTAATGTCGCTCCTCAGCTTGAATTCCCAGGTCTTGTCGTCGAGCGCCTTCCAGCTCGACGCGAGCGCCGGCTCGAGCTTGCCGCCGTCGCGCGAGTTGATGATCGAGTCCCAGAAATGCAGCGCGAGCGAGCGGTCGCCGGCGTGGTTGTTGAGCTGCGGGTCGACCGACGAGACCGGGTCGGCAAAGCCGATGGACAGCGTCTGCGCCGAGGCGGCCGCGCTGGCGGCCAGCACGGCCGCGGCGATGAGGGAGAGCTTGCGGTGGTTCATGGCGATGCCTTTCAGGAATGACAGATCAGGAAAACAAGGGGTTCAGGCCGCATCGTTCAGATGGCAGGCGCTGGCGTGCCGGATGGCGATGCCGCGCAGCTGCGGCACTTCGACGCTGCAGCGCGGCATGGCGTGCGGGCAGCGCGGGTGAAAGTGGCAGCCGCTGGGCGGCGCGATCGGGCTAGGGATCTCGCCGCGGATCGCGCTGAAGCGGGTGCGGCGCACGTCGATGCGCGGAATCTCGGCCAGCAGCGCCTGGGTGTACGGGTGGTTGGGCCGGGCGAACAGCTCCTCGACCGGCGCGCTCTCGACCACGCGGCCCAGGTACATCACGGCCACGCGGTCGCAGACATGCTCGACCACGCCGAGATCGTGGCTGATGAACAGGTAGGCCAGGCCGAGCTGGTCGCGCAGGTCCATGAACAGGTTCAGGATCTGCGCCTGGATCGACACGTCGAGCGCGGCCACGGCCTCGTCGCAGACCAGCATGGCCGGCTGCACGGCGAGCGCGCGCGCAATGCCGATGCGCTGGCGCTGGCCGCCGCTGAACTGGTGTGGGTAGCGGTGGCGCAGGCTGGGGTCGAGCCCGGCGCGCTGCAGCTGGGCGGCGACGTAGTCGTCCTCGCCGGCCGCATCGGTGAGGCCGTGCAGGCGCGCGGCCTCGCCGACGATGCGCGAGACGCGCAGGCGCGGGTTCAGGCTCGCGAACGGGTCCTGGAACACCATCTGCACGCGCAGCCGGGCGGCCAGGCGCTGCGGCGCGTCCAGCGCTTCGAGCGGTGCGCCATTGACGCGCACCACGCCTTCGGTAGGCGCGAGCAGCCCGGCGGCAATGCGGCCCAGCGTGGACTTGCCGCAGCCCGACTCGCCGACCAGGCCGACCACTTCGCCGGGGCGCACGGCCAGGTCTACGCCATCGACGGCGTGGGTCACCACGGGCGGCGTCTCCCAGCCGAGCCGGCGCAGTGCCCGGCCCAGGGGCCCGGGCGGCGGCTGCGCGCCAAAGCGCTTGGTCACGTCCTGCATGTCGACCAGGGGCAATGCGGTAGCGGTGCTCATGCCGCGGCCTCCACGGTGGCCGGCGCAGTGCCGGGGTGAAAGCAGCGCACGGTGTGGCCCGGTGCCTCGGGGCGCGGCTGCGACATCTCGGGCATGGTTTCGCAGACCGCGCTGGCGCGCGCGCAGCGCGGCGCGAACGCGCAGCCCGGGGGCATGTGCAGCAGGTTCGGCGCCATGCCGGGAATCTGCTGCAGCCGCGCGCCGCGCTGGCGGGTTTGGCGGTTGGCGCTGGGCAGGCTGCCGATCAGGCCCTGGGTGTAGGGGTGCTGCGGGTGGTCGAGCACGTCGTCGACGCTGCCGTGCTCGACAATGCGCCCCGCATACATCACGGCAATGTCGTCGGCCAGGCCGGCGACCACCGACAGGTCGTGGCTGATCCAGATCATCGCGGTGCCGGTGCTCTGCACGAGCTTCTGCATTTCGGAGAGGATCTGCGCCTGGATGGTCACGTCGAGCGCCGTGGTCGGCTCGTCGGCAATGATCAGGTCGGGGCCGTGCAGCAGCGCGATCGCAATCGCCACGCGCTGGCGCATGCCGCCCGAGAGCTGGTGCGGGTAGGCGCGCAGCCGGTCGTCGGGGCTCGGGATGCCCATCAGCGCGAGGGTGTCGCTGGCCTGCTGGCGCGCCTCGGCGGTCGAGACCTTGCGGTGGGCCTGCACCGCCTCGATCATTTGCGTGTCGACGCGCAGCACCGGGTTCAGCGTCGCCATCGGGTCCTGGAAGATCATGGCGATGCGGTTGCCGCGCAGCGCGCGCTGTTCGCGCGGCGGCAGCTGCGTCAGGTCGCGGCCCTGGAACAGCACCTGGCCGCCTTCGATGCGGCCCGGCGGATCGACCAGGCCCATGATCGAAAAGCCGGTGACCGACTTGCCCGAGCCCGATTCGCCGACCAGGCCGAGCACCTTGCCGCGCTGCAGCGTGAACGAGACGCCATTGACCACCGGCAGCACGCCGGCGCGCGTATGAAAGCGCGTTTGCAGCCCGCGCACTTCGAGGGTGGGCGGTTCTTGGGGGATTGCGGTGCTCATTTCTGCAGCCTCGGGTTCAGCACATCGCGCAGCTGGTCGCCGACCAGGTTGATCGCCATGATGGTGGCGAGCAAGGCCACGCCAGGAAAGAAGCTGATCCAGTATTCGTTGGACAGCAGGTATTGGTAGCCGTTCGAGATCAGCAGGCCCAGCGAGGGCTCGGTGATCGGCACGCCCAGGCCCAGGAACGACAGCGTGGCCTCGAGCGTGATGGCGCGCGCGATCTGCAGCGCGCCGATCACCAAGAGCGGCGGCAGGCAGTTGGGCAGGATGTGGCCGGTGAGGATGCGCCAGCGCGGAATGCCCTGGCCGCGCGCCGCCTCGACGTATTCGCGGTTCGTCTCGACCAGCGCCTGGCCGCGCGCGGTGCGCGCGTAGTAGGCCCATTCGAGCAGCACCAGCGTCAGGATCACGTTGCCCACGCCTTTGCCGACGTAGGCCAGGATCATCAGCGCCATCAGGATGGTCGGGAACGACAGCAGCAGATCGACCACGCGCATCAGCAGCGCATCGACCCGGCCGCCGGCGTAGGCCGCGAGCAGGCCGACCAGCGTGCCGAGCACCGCCGCGATCAGCGCCGAGCCCACGCCCACCAGCAGGCTGATGCGCAGGCCGTAGACGATGGCCGAGTACAGGTCGCGGCCCTGGCCATCGGTGCCGAGCCAGTAGGTGTAGTCGGCCGAGCTGCTCGGCGTGCCGGGGTGCAGGCGCGCGTCGAGCACGTCGAGCTGCATCAGGTCGTACGGGTTCTGCGGCGTGATCCAGGGCGCGGCCAGGGCGGCCAGCGCGACCAGGACCAGCACGACCAGCCCGGCCACGGCCACGCGCGAGCGCAGGAAGTCGGCGCCCACGCGCCACCAGATCGAGTGCTCGTCAAAGCTGCGGGAGGTTTTCATTTCGCGGCCTCCAGGCGCACGCGCGGGTCAAGCAGTTTGTAGAGCAGGTCCACGACCAGGTTCAGCGTGACGAAGATCACCACCACCACCATCAGGTAGGCCACCACCACGGGCCGGTCGAGCGAGTTGATGCTGTCGAGGATCAGCTTGCCGGCGCCGGGCCAGGCAAAGATGGTCTCGGTCACGACGGCGTAGGCAATCGTCGCGCCCAGCTCCAGCCCGAGCACCGTGACCAGCGGGATCAGCGTGTTGCGCAGCACATGCATGACCATGACGCGCGCGGGCGACAGGCCCTTGGCGCGGGCGAACTTCACGAAGTCCTGCGGCAGCACCTCGCGCACGCCGGCGCGCGTGAGGCGCAGCACCAGCGAGATCTTGAACAGCGCGAGGTTGAAGGCCGGCAGGATCAGGTGCTGCAGGCCGTCGAGCGTCAGCCACGACCACTCGATGCCCAGCAGCGCGCGGGTCTCGCCGCGGCCGCTGGCCGGCAGCCAGCCCAGCTGCACGCTGAACACCATGATCAGCAGCAGCGCCACCCAGAAGGCCGGCAGCGAAAAACCGACGATGCTGCCGGCCATCAGCGTGTGCGAGACCGGGTGGTCGGGCTTCATGCCGGCGAACAGCCCAAGCGGCACGCCGATCACGATCGCCAGCAGCAGGGCGCACACGGCCAGCTCCAGCGTGGCGGGCAGCCGGTGCAGGATCAGGCGGATCGCGTCTTCCTGGTAGACGAAGCTCTTGCCCAGGTTGCCGTGCAGCGCGCCATCGACAAAGGCCAGGTACTGGCGCCACAGCGGCTGGTCCAGGCCCAGGCGGGCAATGGCCTCGAGCCGCTCCTGCTGGTTCATGTCGTCGCCGATCAGGATGTCCACCGGGTTGCCAATGGCGTGCAGGCCGGCAAAGACGATCAGCGTCATCACCACCACCACCAGGGCCGCCTGGGCCACGCGGCGCAGCAGCCAGCCGCTCATGGGCGCTCTCCGTCGACGTAGGCGGGAAAGTCGGCCGGCGTCCATTCGTCGCCGTCGAGCTCGGGCTCGGCGTAGCGCTCCATCGCGGCAAAGTGCAGTGCGGCGTCTTCGGTGAACAGGCTCGCGGCCAGGCCCTGGCCCAGGCGCTTGGCACCGTCGCTGATCTGCGGAATGTCGCCTGCCACCGCGCCGTGCGACAGCGCCGACGGGTAGCAGAAGCAGTGCACGCGCTCGAGCCCGGGGCAGGCGCCGGGGGCCTTTTCCTGGAATTCGAGCAGCGCGCCCAGGTCGGGCGACTGCGCCAGTTCGGCGTCTTCCTGGCCCGGTGCGGGCTGGTAGCGGTCCTGCCACAGCCGCACCTGCGGGGCGAAAGCGGCGAACTCGGGGCGCTGGCCCCAGTCGGGGCGAAAGCCGGTGCAAAAGACCACGAAGTCGGTGGCCAGCGGGCCCTTGGCGGTGTCCAGGCGCAGCGCGCCGTCGCTGCGCTGCGCGGCCGACAGCACGGGCGTGCCCAGGTGGAAGTGCGCGTTCGCATGGCGCGAAACGCGTAGCGTGCTGCCGTGCGGCGGCGGCACCTGCTGCACGTTGATGTAGTGGCGAAAGCGCCATTTCCAGTCGTCGGGGAGCGCCTGGAAGCCGTGCGCCACGCCGGGGCTGCCGGCGCCCTTGCCCTTGTTGATGCGCGGCATCTCGCTGCGGCGCACCAGCAGGTCAACGCGCGCCGCGCCCGCTTCGAGCGCGGTGCCGGCGCTGTCCATGGCCGAGGCGCCGCCGCCGATGACGGCCACGCGCTTGCCCGCGAGCCGCGCGGCATCCCAGAGGTCGGCCGAATGCGCCCAGCGGTCGCGCGGCAGCGCCTGCGCCCAGTCGGGCACCCAGGGGCCGCCGAGGCCGTCGCGGCCGGTGGCCAGCACCACGTGGCGTGCGAGTACCTGGTACGGGCGCCCGCCCTGCGTGTCGTCTGCCAGGTCGAGCTGCACCACGCCGTCGGCGCGCGGCCGCACGGCCAGCACGCGCTGCTCGTTGCGCACGTCGAGCGCGAGCACGCGGCGGTACCAGCGCAAATAGTCCATCCACTGCAGGCGCGGGATCTTGTCGAGCGCTTCCCAGGCGGCCAGGCCGAACTGGGCCTCGAACCAGGCGCGGAAGGTGAGGGCGCCAAAGCCGAGCGCCGGGCCGGTCAGTTCCTTGGGCGAGCGCAGCGTCTCCATGCGCGCCGTCGTGGCCCAGGGGCCTTCGAAGCCTTCGGGCGCGCGGTCGAAGATGCGCGCCTGCACGCCCAGGTGGGTGAGCGCGGCGGCCAGCGCCAGGCCGGCCATGCCGCCGCCGACGATGGCGGTGTCGAGCACCTCGGCGCCGTCCTGCTGGCGCGGCGGCACCCAGCGCCGCGGGGGCAGGCACAGCCACTGCAAGTCCTGGCGCAGGCGCGCTTCCAGCGCCGCCAGGCCGTCTGCGCAGACGTGGTTCATGGGGAAGAGGTCGGTCGTTGAATTCATGGGTTCGTAAGTGTCAGAGGGGGCGCGGCATCGCCCGCGGACCCGGCCTGCAGCAGGCTCGCGTGGTCGGCCACATCGTGTTGCCGGCAGCCCGGCAGGGCCAGGGCCGCTTCGCGCAGCGCCTCGGCCAGGGCGCGCACGGGCGCCGTCAGTGGGTGGGCCTGCGGGGTGATCACGCCAAAGAAGAAAGGAATATCGACGTCCAGCGGGCGCACGACCACGCCATCGAGCGGCGCGCCCAGGGCCGTGAGCGGCTCCAGCACGGCCACGCCCAGCCCGGCGCGCACCAGGGCCTGGGCGTTGATGGAGGCGTTGGTCTCTATTAGGCCATCGCCGCGCCGCGGGTTGGGCCCCAGCACCGCGTCCAGCCGGTGGCGCAGGCGAAACGGGTTGCTCAAAGTGATCAGGCGCCGCTGCGTCAGCGCGGCCAGCGGCACGGTGGCCAGGGCCGCCAGCGGGTCGCCCTGCGCCAGCACCGCCACGCAGGGCAGTTGCGCGATCCAGTGCACCTGCAGGCCGCGGTGCTCCAGCGGCAGGCTGCAGGCGCCCAGCTGCACGGCGCCGGTCAGCACTGCGTGCACGACCTGTTCGGGCGCGGCCGAGCGCAGCTGGACCGGGGTGGCGCCCAGGTGCGCCTCGGCGCGCCGCAGCGCCTGCGGCAGCAGCCCGACCGCCAGGGCCGAGGTGGCGGCCAGCCGCAGCGGCTGGTCATCGCCACGGGCGATCTCGGCCGCGCGCGCATGGACCTGGCGCAGGCTGGCCAGCGCCCGTTCGGCGTCTTCGTAGAGCAGCAGGCCCTGCGCGGTCGGCGTGACGCGCGGACCGTGGCGCGTGAACAGTGCGTAGCCGATCTCGGCCTCGAGCTCCTGCACGAGCCGCGTCACGGCCGGCTGCGAACGGTTCAGCAGCTTGGCCGCGCCCGTGACGCTGCCCACCGACATGACGGCAGCGAAGGCTTCGAGTTGGCGGAGTTCCATGCGTTCAATGATTCAAAGATTGCATGATGATGCATGGAATATGCAAACCGCAAATAATAAATCGGCATTTGCTTAACGGATCCAGGGCTGCTCACACCCGGCAGCGCGGCCGCCGGGGCGCCACCCCAGGCTCAGGCGGCGCCGCTGCGCTGGCGCAGCACCACGGTGATCTGGCCGTTGGTCTCGATGGTGGCGCGCTCGACCTCGTGGGCGTTCAGGCAGCCGCCGGCGCGCAGCGCCGCTTCCAGGTCGTCGTGGGTCAGCAGTTCGCTGCGCATCACGGCGCGGTCGATCTGTCCCTGGTCGATCAGCTTCTGCGCCTTGCCGTCGACCCAGCGCGAAATCCGGGGGTGGCGAAAGCTCAGGTGCGCCAGCGCCACATGGCAACTGAGCAGCGTGCTGGCCGAGATCAGGCCGCCGACCAGCGAGTTGTCGCCGGCGTTCATCGAGTTTTGCACCGCGTTCGACAGGATCAGCAGCAAGACCAGGTCAAATGGCGCGTACTGTCCCGTCTGGCGCTTGCCCGTCAGGCGCAGAAACACCAGCAGGAACAGGTACACCGCCACCCCGCGCAGCACAAACTCCCACCACGGCACGCTCATCGAGAACATTGGCATCTCCTCCCTTGCAGGGCGCGGCGGAGGCCGCACCGACAGAAGCGGCCAGTCTACGGGCCGCGGTGCCGCATGGCGTGCAGGGCAGGCCGAGCGGCCCTTTTCCCGCGCGTCTCAGGTCGGACCTCCTTCTCCCAGACAAGGGTTGGTTTATGGATGAAAACAGGCTGCAGCGCAGTCGGGGTCAGCGCTGTAAGCTCTTTTTTTGATAGCTGAACGGCGCCTTCCGGGCGGCGCCAGGCCCGCGCGCGCTGCGAGCGCTTCCTGCGACAGACCTCAGCCGGCCCAGGCAAACGGCGCAAAGTGCCCGTTGCGGGTGCCGCTGCTGTCGTCCCAGTCGATGCCGAAGGCGTGAAAGCGGCTGTGCGTGGCCTTGGCCAGAGACAGCCGGCCGTTGACCGGGTGCATGGTGTGGTCGATGCCGATGGCCTGTGCCGGGTCGGCGGCGCTCGGCACGCCGTCGCAGGCCTGGTCCACCAGATCGCCTGCGGCCAGCGCGTAATGCAGCCCCTGGGCGTCGAAGCGGATCGGGCGCCGTTCGATGCCGGCGTTCGTGCCGACCAGCGGCGCCAGGGCGGCCATGGGACCGCCGGCCGCTCCGCTCGCGATGGCGCCAAGGGCCTCGAGCTGCGGGTCCGAAGCGCGGTCGTCAACGATCAGCCCCACGGTCAGGTGGCCTTCGACCATCGGGCCGGGCGCATGCAGCATCAGCACGAAGGACAGCCCGTCGAGCGCCAGGCCGTCCTTCGCGCCTTGGTCGATGTGGAACGCAAGGGCCGCCTTGCAGTCGCCTTCGGTCGGCCGTGCTGTGAGGTTGGAGACGATGCAGGGGCACAGAAATGTGCAATTGCAGGTCTCCATGTAGTGACCTGTGATGTGCCAAGCAGACATGGTGTTACTCCTTGTGCGAGGTGCCGGTGCGGAACCCGGCGTGCAGGGCGCTCAAGGCGGGCAGCAGCGGCTGCACCCAAGCACTCTATGCCTGCGCCGGAACGTTCGCAAGCTGGACTTTCGCCCTGCCGGCAACCTGCCCGATGGGCGTGCCGAGCCCGTGCCCTGCGGCTTGACGGCCGGCACCGTCACGCGCATCGTGGGATTGCGCGCCTGACGCGCAGGAAGGGGTGCCCATGCGAAAACCGGAACGCGCTTCGGGCGCCCCAGCCCCGCAGAGTGGTGGCTCGCCCATGGCCCACCGCCGCCGATGGGCCGCGGGGATATTGGCCGCCAGCCTGGTCTGCTGGGCCGTGTTGGTCTGGATGGCGGTCGACATGGGCCAGCCGCTGGCGCAGCTGGCCATGCCGGACGCTGCCGACTGGGGCGCGGCCAGCGTGCTCGCGGTCTGGGCGATGTGGGCGCTGATGATGGCCGCGATGATGCTGCCGTCGGCGCTGCCCATGGTCCTGGCCTTCACCCGGCTGTGCGAGCGCAGCGCAGAACAGGCGCGGGCGCTGGCGTTTGTGGCCGCCTACCTTCTGGTGTGGGGCGCCTTCAGCGGGGCGGCGACCGCGGCGCAATGGGCCTTGCAGGCCCTGGGCTGGACCGATCCGATGGCCGCCAGCCGGTCGGCGTGGCTCACCGCGCTGCTGCTGTGCATCGCGGGCGCCTACCAGTTCTCGCCGCTCAAGCGGGCCTGCCTGTCGCGCTGCCGCACGCCGATGGGGTTCTTGCTCGGCGAGTGGCGCGCGGGCGTGCGCGGCGCGTGGGCGATGGGCCTGCGCCACGGCCTGTTCTGCGTCGGCTGCTGCGGGGCGCTGATGGCCCTGCTGTTCGTGGGCGGCACCATGAACCTCGCCTGGGTTGCCGCGCTCGCCATGGCGGTCGCGATCGAGAAGCTGCTGCCCGCGGGCGAGCGGCTGGCTGCGCTGCTGGGCCTGGGCCTGGGGGCGGCGGGCCTGGTCAAGCTGCTGCTCCTGTGGCGTTAGCCGCCGAGGCGGCGGCGCATGCCTTGGCCAGCGAGGGGCGGCTGCCCCCCACGCGGGGCCGACCTGGCCACGATCGCGGACAATCCTGCGGCCATGCCTTCACCGCTTTCTGCCCCCTGCCCCTGTGGCGCACTCTCGCCGCGGCGCCAGCCGCTGGCGCTCGGCGACTGCTGCGGGCGCTATCTGGACCATTTGAACGACACGCCCGCGCCCGACGCCGAGCACCTGATGCGCTCGCGCTACAGCGCGTTCGTGCTGCAGCGGCGCGACTACCTGCTCGCGACATGGCACGCGGGCACCCGCCCGGCCACGCTGGAGTTCGAGCCAGGCGCGCGCTGGCTCGGGCTGGAGGTGCGCCGCCACCGCGTGCAGGGCGCCGACCATGCCGAGGTCGAGTTTGTCGCCCGCTACCGCGTCGCCGGCCGCGCCGTGCGCCTGCACGAGCTCAGCCGCTTCGTGCGCGAAGCCGGGCGCTGGTTCTACGTCGACGGCGACAGCCGCTGATTTCACGCCAAACAGGCTTCCAGCCCTTGGCCTGACTGCGCGAGAAGCTATCAAAATAAAAGCAACGGCGCCGCGCCGGCCGCGTGGTTTCCAAAATACCAGCCAAAACCACCCCAAACGCTTACCCATCAAGCGCCAATAGCTATGAAATTTGAAGCCATCCTGTTCGACTGTGACGGCGTGCTGGTCGACAGCGAACCGCTCACCAACGGCGTGCTCTGCACCATGCTCAACGAGGCCGGCTGGGCGCTGGCGCCCGAGGAATGCATGCGCCTGTTCATCGGCAAGACGGTGCGCAGCGAGGCCGCGCGCATCGAGGCGCACACAGGCCGGGCGCTCACCGACGCCTGGATGGACGAGTTCTATGCGCGCCGCAACGCCCAGCTGCAGGCGCACCTGCTGCCTATCGCCGGCGCCCCCGAGGCGGTGCGCGCCGTGCACGCGCGCCTGCAGGGCCGCATCGCCTGCGCTTCGGGCGCCGACCGCTTCAAGGTCGAGATGCAGCTGGCGCAGGTGGGCCTGGCGCCGTACTTTGCCGGCCGCATCTTCAGCGGCCACGAAATGCCGGCCACCAAGCCCGCGCCCGACGTGTACCTGGCGGCCGCCGCCGCCCTGGGCGTGCCGCCCGCGCACTGCCTGGTGGTCGAAGACACGGTGACCGGTGTCGCCGCGGGCGTGGCCGCGGGCGCCACGGTGGTCGGCTACAGCCCTTCTCCCGTGGGCCACGGCACGCCCGAGGCGCTGCGCGCGGCGGGTGCCGTGCATGTGATGGCCGACATGGCCGAGCTGCCGGCGCTGCTCGGTTAGGGGCTTCTCACGCCACGTTCACACACGCGGCACACTGGGGCCATCTTCCGTTTTCGTTTTCTCCAAGGAGCCTTCCATGCAACGACGCCAATTCCAGGCCTCCGGCCTTGCGGCCCTGATCCTCCTGGCCACGGCGCGGGCGCAGGCGCTGACGCTCGCGGACCTGAGCAATGCCGACGCCAGCAGCGGCGTGAAGGCCGCGCTCGAGCAGGGCGCGCTGGCCGCCGTGGGCCTGCTGGGGCAGTCCGGCGGCTTCCTGAACAACCCCAAGGTGCGCATCCCGCTGCCGGGCTACCTCAACGATGCCGCCAAGCTGCTGAAGAAGTTCGGCCAGGGGCAGCGCATCGAGGAACTGGAGACCTCGATCAACCGCGCCGCCGAAGCCGCCGTGCCCATGGGCAAGGACCTGCTGGTCGGCGCCGTGCGCAGCATGAGCGTGACCGATGCCAAGAACATCCTGAGCGGCGGCGACACGTCGGTGACGCAGTTCTTTTCCGAAAAAACCCGCGCCCCGCTGGGCCAGAAGTTCCTGCCCATCGTCACCCAGGCCACCCGCAAGGTCGGCCTGGCCCAGCAGTACAACGCCTTTGCCGGCAAGGCGGCCGGCTTCGGCCTGGTGAAGAAGGAGGACGCGACCCTCGAGCAGTACGTGACCGGCAAGACGCTGGACGGGCTGTTCCTGGTGATCGGCGAGCAAGAGCAGCAGCTGCGACAGAACCCGGCGGCGGCGGGGAGCGCCATCTTGAAGAAGGTGTTTGGGGCGCTGAAGTGA
>NZ_MWOM01000068.1:0-19457 GCF_012931925.1 Acidovorax sp. SRB_24 | reverse complement strand
GATCGCCACGATCACCTTCGAGTCCTTCATGCCCGCCAGGTGCTGGATCGCCCCCGAGATGCCGACGGCCACGTACAGCTCGGGCGCGACGATCTTGCCCGTCGCCCGACCTGCCAGTCGTTGGGCGCGTAGCCCGCGTCCACCGCCGCGCCCATCGCGGCTCCCAGCTTGTCGGCCAGCGGCGTGATGACTTCTTCGAACTTTTCCTTGCTCCCGAGCGCCTGCCCGCCCGAGACGATCACCTTGGCGGCGGTGAGCTCGGGGTAGTCGCTCTTGGCAATTTCGCTGCCGACGAAAACGCTTTTGCCTGTGTCTGCCGTAGTGACGCCGCCGCCAGCACAGGCGCGCACCATCGTGCCGCGTTTCGTGGCGGCTCCCCTGGGCAGCCAGTTGCCGCAAGGCGGCGTCGGGCCGCCACTACGTCTCTCGGGTCAGGCAGGCACAGGGTCATGCCTGGAAGATCAGTGCATCGACAGCCGTCACGCCCTGGCCTTCGGGTAAAATCAGCAGCGGATTCACCTCGGCCTCGACGATGCGCAACTCGGGCTTGAGCGCCAGTTGCGAGAGCGCGCTGACCGCACGCGCCAAGGCATCCAGGTCCCCCTTCGCCTTGCCACGCAGGCCCGTCAGCGGCTTGAGCGCATTGACCTCGGTAATCATCTCGCGCGCGGTCTCGACCGTGACCGGCGCGAGCCGGATGCTGCGGTCCTTGGCGACCTCCGCCCAGATGCCGCCAGCGGCCAGCATCACAATAGGGCCGGCCTCAGGGTCCACCCGGTAGCCCACCAAGACTTCGCCCAGGCCCTTCTGCATGGGCTGCACCAGCACCTCCTCACAAGCCGCCTGGGGCGCTTTGTCGGCCAGGTTCTGCCGCAAGGTGGCGATGGCGGTTGCGAACTCTTGCTCGTTACGGATGTTGAGCACCACGCCGCCCACTTCGGTCTTGTGCGGTATGTCAGCGGAGCAGACCTTGGCGACGACCGGGTAGGCAAACGGCAGGAGCTGGGTCGCGTCGGCATCGAATCGCCGGACAGCGGTGGGCGCGTGCGGCAGGCCGATCTCGTCGAGGATGCCGTAGGCCTGGGCCTCGCTCAGAGTGGTCCCGGCGGCCTGGCGTGCCAACGTGACGGGCTCCTGGCCGGGCTGCCGGCGTGCCAGGACGGCGGCGATGGCGTCGCCGCAGGCCTCGGGCGACCGAAAGCACGGTACGCCCGCCGCGGTGAGCGCAGCCAGCGCCTCGGGTGCATCGGGCACCAGCATGGCCGCGAGCGGCTTGGGCTGCCCTGCGCATTCGACGATAGGCTTGACGGCCAGTTGCGGCTGGAAGCGCGCAGACGACCCTACTACGGCCAGCACCAAGTCGAACTCGGGTGCAGCGAGCAAGATGTCCAGCGTGCCCTTCATGGTTTCGTACTTCGTACCCGCGAGCGTCATGTCGAGCACGCGGCCGGGCGTGCAGGGCAGGCCAGCCTGCTCCAGGCGCTTGAGCGTTTCTGCGGAAGGCGGTTCCACGACCACGCCCCGGATACCGAGCTGGTCCACAGCCATCGCCGCACCGCCGCCGGTGGTGGTGACCACACCCACGCGCTTGGGTGCACTCTCCAGCGGAATACGCTTGGCGAGCGGGAAGGTTTCGAGCAGCGCGTCCAGCACGCCCACACGGGCGATGCCCAAATCCTTGAAAAAGGCGTCGGCGATGTCGTCTTCGCCCGCAATGGCACCGGTGTGGGTGGTGGCCATCTCGGCGGCTGCGGCGCTGCGCCCGAGCTTGTAGGCGATCACCGGCTTACCCGCCCGGTGCGCCGCGCGCGCGAAGGCTCGCAGTTCGGGGCCGTGGCGCATGCTTTCCAGGAACAGCAAATAGCCCTCTATTGCAGGGTCATCCAGAGTGGCAGCGCAGATCTCGCCTACGTTCAGATCCACCTCGCTGCCCACCGACACCAGCCCAGCGAAACCTACGCCGCGCGCCTTTCCGCGCGAGACCAGCGCGCCGATCATGCTGCCGCTGTGCGAGGCGACGAAAACTTTCCCGGGCGGGATGTCCGGCTCGGCAAAGGCTGCGTTTGCCGTAAGCACCAGGCCCGTGCGCGGGTTGACCACGCCCAGGCTGCTCGGACCGAGGACGCGGATGCCCGTCTCGCGGGCTATCTGGCGTAGTTCTTCTTCGCGCTGCATGCCCTCGGTACCGGACTCGGAAAATCCACTGGCCAGAATGGTGACAACTTTCACGCCCAAGGCCGCGCATTCGCGCACCGCTGGGATCACGGTTTCTGTGGGCGTGAGCACGAAGACTTGGTCTGGCACCTCAGGCAGGCTTTGCAGGCTGGGCCAGGCCTGCAGGCTCTGAACCTCGGCCCGCTTGGGGTTGATCGGATAGATGCGACCGGCAAAACCCGAGCGCTTCAGGAACTGCACGGGCCGCCCGCCCATTTTGCTCACGTCGTCCGAGGCGCCGTAGAGGGCGATGCTGACCGGATGGAAAAGCGCCTGTGCCAGCGCAGTCGTGTTGTCGTTGTGTGGTTTCATTGCGTGTCGATTTTGATGTTCTTGAACTGCTCGCCCCAGTGCGCGACCTCGCGCTGGATGTCGCCGCGAAACTCCTCGGGGCTGCTGCCGATCACGATAGCGCCCAAGGACTCCAGCTTGGCTTTGATTTCAGGGGTTTGTAGCGCCTCGACGGCTGCTGCGTGGAGCATATTGACGATGACAGGGGGCGTGCCCGCCGGGGCGAGCAGGCCGTTCCACGAGTCCGAAACCATCGCCGGAAAACCCACCTGCGCGAAGGTGGGCACGTCGGACAGGCCCGACAGACGCTGCGGTCCAGCCACCGCCAGGGGTTTCACCTTGCCCGCCTGCAGAAACGACATGGCGCCACTGGCGGACACAAAGGCCAAATCCACATGCCCAGCAATCAAATCCGTCATGACATTGCTGGCCCCTTTGTAGGGGATGTGCGTGAACTGCACGCCCGCCAGGCGTTGGAGCAATTCGGTTGCCATGTGTTGCGACCCGCCCAGGCCGGTGGTGCCGTAGGTGAGCTTGCTCGGCTCTTTTTTCGCCAGGGCGATAAGCTCCTTGACATTGCCCACACCCAGGTCGGGCCGCACTGCGAGCACGCCGGGCGAGGAGGACAGCTTGGATATGGGCGTGAAGCTTTTGACGGCGTCGAACTTCAGCTTCTTGTAGACGTAACTGTTCATCGTGAGCGGAGCGGCGGCTACCAGCAATGTGTAGCCGTCGGCCGCGGCAGCGGCCACAGTTTCGGAAGCGATGTTGGATCCGGCGCCGGGGCGGTTGTCCACTATAAAAGGCTGGCCCAGCCGCGTCTGCAGATGAACCGCGATCATGCGCGCAACCAGATCGGTAGGGCCACCTGCAGAATAGCCCACGATGATACGCACGGGCTTGGCGGGGTAGGCGGCATCGGCCATGGCACCACCGGCCATGGCCAGAGTCAGCGCCGCGCAGGCGGCCACCGAGAAATTGCGACGATTCATATCTGTCTCCGTGATTTGTAGTTTTCAGTCTTTGCTTGAACGCTGCGAGAACGTGCGGCCAAACACGCCTTCGGCGATGCGGTTCTTCAGGATCTCGATGGAGCCGCCGGCGATCATCCAGCCGCGCGTGCGCCTCACGCAGTACTCCACCAGCGACTCCTGGCTGAAACCCATGCCGCCCATCACCTGGAGCGCATCGTTGGACACCTCCCAGCCGGCCATGTTGCAAGCCAGCTTGGCCATGGCCGTGCTTTGCGCGCTGGGCAGGCCATGTTCACCCTCCATGGCCGCGCGGTACAACATCAATTGCGCTTGTTCCAGCTTCATGGCCATGTCGGCAAACTTCCACTGCAGCCCCTGAAACTCGCACAGTTCGCGCCCGAACTGCTTGCGTGTCATGGCGTGCTCACGGGCCGCGTTGAAGGCGTAGCGACCCAGCGCCAGTGCGCGCGAGGAGTTGCCCAGGCGCTCCACGTTGAAGCCGGAAATCTGCTTCTTGAAGCCGCCCGGCCCCAGCAGCACGTTGGCGGCTGGAATGCGGCACTCATCGAAATAGAGCTGCGACCACTGCTCGCCGTTCATGAAGTTCGAGGGTGTGCCGACCTGAAAGCCGGGGGTGCCGCGCTCAACCAGCACCGAGCCAATGCCGCCCACGCCAGGCCCAAAGCGCACATAGATCAAGAACAGTTCCGCTTCCGGGCTATGGGTTGAAAACACCTTGCTGCCGTTGATGACATAGTGGTCGCCGTCCAGGCGGGCACTGGTCTTGAGTTCGGTGACAGCAGAGCCGGCATCGGGCTCGCTCATGCCCAGCGAGATCAGCTTGCGGCCCGCCAGCAGGTCGGGCAAAAAGCGCTGCTTTTGCTCGGGCGTGGCGTACTCGACGAAGGTGCGAATGGGTCCGAAGTTGCCCGCCTGCACGATGTCTGCACTCTTGGGGCAGACCAGCGCGATCTGCTCGATGGCCAGCACGGCGTGCATCAGCGTGCCGCCCTGGCCGTGGTCTTCCTCGGGGAAGGCAATGCCCAACAGGCCCTGCTCGGCCAGCAGCGCGGCCGTTTCCCAGGGGTAGTGGGGCGAATGCGCACGCGCCAGTGCGCCGTCCTTGAGCTTGGCCTGAGCAAAACGTGCCACCGAGTCGGCAAATGCCTGGTGCTCTTCACTGAGTTTGAAATCCATGTGCGTTCCTGCGGGGGTGTGTAAGTTGGCTCAATAGTGCCGACGCCTCCCTGTTTTGAGAACTTCGTCTTTTGTCAGGAGCCCCTACAAATACTCATACCACCACCACTTCTGCGAAGTTCACAGCAACACCCGCACGCGCGACGATACGTACCCATGCAAACAACATCGCTGAACCTCATGACCGCCGCCCAACGCTTTGCCGAATTCGCCTCGTCCCTGAACCAGGCAACTCTCGCGCCCGAAGTCATCCACCATGCCAAGCGCGCGATTGTTGACTGGTACGCGGCGCTCTTGCCTGGCGCCATCGAGCCCCCGCCCACGCTGCTGGAGCAGGCCCTGGCCGAAGACCTGGACCGTGGCGACGCACGACTGGCCCTGGGCCGTGCGGCCACCGTGCGCACGGCAGCGCTCATCAACGGCACGGCCGCACACACCGTCGAGGTGGACGACATCTACCGCGAGGCCATTTACCACCCCGGCGCCCCCACCATCGCCGCCGCGTTGGCGATGGCCCAGGCGCGGCGGGCCACCGGGCTGCAGATGATCCGCGCCGTGGTGGCGGGATATGAGGTCTCCACGCGCATTGGTGCGGCGCTGGGACGCGCTCACTACCGCTACTGGCACAACACGGGCACGGTGGGCACCTTTGGCGCCGCGTCAGCCGCAGCCACGCTGCTGGGACTGGACGCCGAGCGCCAAGCGCACGCGCTCTGCACGGGTGCCACCTTTGCGGCCGGTCTGCAGCAGGCGTTTCGGATGGATTCGATGTCCAAGCCGCTGCATGCGGGCCACGCCGCCGAGGCTGGCGTGCTGGCCGCTTTGGCGGCCGAGCGCGGTGTGACCGGCTCGCTCGACGTGCTCGATGGTGACGCCGGCATGGGCCGGGCCATGGGTGACGCGCCCGACTGGAGCCAGGCCACCTCCACGTTAGGGCGCGACTTCCACATCACACGCATGACGTTTAAGAACCACGCCTGCTGCGGCCACACCTTCGCGCCCATCGACGGCGCGCTGGAACTGCAGACGCGCATGGGCCTGCGCTGGCAGGAGCTGGACGCCGTGGAGGTCGCCACCTACGGCCCGGCGCTGGCGGTGGCAGGCAACTTCACGCCCCGCACTGCGGCTGAGGCGCGCTTTTCCATCCCATTCGTGGTGGCTACGGCCCTGATCTACGGCAGCGTGCGCCTGTCGGCCTTCACGCCCGAGCGCCTGGAAGATGCGGAAATCCGCGCGCTCATGGCGCGCATCCGACTCACAGTCGATCCCGCGCTGGATACGGGTTTTCCGGGCCAGCGGGCCGCGCGCTTGCACTTCGCCACCACGGACGGCCGGCAAGCGGAGTACCTGCAACCCACGCGCAAAGGCGATCCAGAGCAGCCCCTGACGGACGAAGAGCTCTCCGGCAAATTCATGGAGCTGGCCGCGCCGGTGGTAGGCGATGAGCGTGCGCGCACCTTGCTGGACGGCCTCTGGGCACTGGACACGCGCACACACCTGCTGGATCTCTGACGGCCCATGCGCAGCGCTCCATCCAAACTCCTCACTCTCCTGCTGGCCTGGACGGCTGCCGAAATCTGCCGCCGCCTGCACATGCCTGTGCCGTGGATGGTCGGCCCGCTGCTCGCCACGGCACAGGCCACGCTGGCCGGTCTGCCCACGTGCAGCAGCCTGCGGCTGCGCAATGGTGGGCAATGGATGATGGGCGCGTCGCTGGGTCTGTATTTCACGCCCACCATCGTGACCCAGCTGGTCAACCTGTGGTGGGCGGCGGTCGCTTGGTCGCTGGTGCTCGGCATGGTGTATGGACACTGGCTGTACCGCTCCTGCGCAGGCCGGTTGCGCGGCGTGCACGATGAGGCGCTGCGACCCTCGGCCTACTTCACGGTGCCATCGGCGCGGCATCCGAGATGACGCTGCTCGCCGAGAGGGAAGGCGCGCGTACCGACCTCGTTGCCACCTCGCACAGCCTGCGCGCATGCTGATCGTATTGCTGGTCATGCCCTTCGGCATGCTGCTGGCGAAGTTCTGGTGGAACCTGGAGGTGGTGGATCACGCTCCAACGGCCAGCGCGCCCTTCACGGTGGTGGGCGGGGCATGGCTGGCGCTGTTTACTGTGGCAGGGGGCTTGGCCCTGAAGCTGCTTCGCCTACCCAACCCCTGGTTTCTCGGCCCACTGCTGATGGCCATCGGGCTGGCCGCCAGCGAATCGGCTCCTGCGACCGTGCCCACGCTGCTATCCAACACGGCGCAGCTGGTCATCGGCGTCAGCCTGGGCGTGCGCTTCAGCCCGCAATTCCTGCACACCGCGCCGCGTTGGCTCGCGCGCGTGGCGCTGGGTACCGTGGGCCTGATAGCGGCCTGCGCTGCGTTTGGCGTGTTGCTGGTATGGGTCACGGGGCTGCATCCGGCTACCGCCATTCTGGGCACAGCGCTTGGCGGCATGACGGAGATGTCCATCACCGCCAAGGCGCTGCAATTGGGCGTACCCCTCGTCACCGCCCTGCAGGTGACGCGGCTGGTAGCGGTGCTGATTCTGGTGCGGCCGGCATACCGCCTGTGGGGGACTGGTCTTCGCGAGGGCATGCGTTCGCGGCAGCCATGACCAAAGCGCTCCCGCGGCTATGCGATGAACTACTATCCGGCAATCTACCGCCTGGCGCGCGCTCAAGAAGCCTAACTTCTTGCGCATACCTGGCCTGTATTTCGGAGTCAAATCCGCTAGAAATCCACTATCTGCAGGAACAAGCAGCTCACCTTTTCATAGTTGCCTCGCCTCGCGCATCAGCCAGTCCTTGAACGCGGCGATCTTGTCAGAGTGGCGCTGCAGCGCCGGCGTGACGATGTAGTGACCCTGGCCCGTGCTTAGCGGGCGTGCGAAAGGGCGCACGAGGCGGCCGGCCTGGAAGTCGGAGTCCAGCATATGCTGCTGGCCGATGGCAATGCCAAGGCCGTCCATGGCCGCCTGCCAGGTGAGGATGGAACTGCTGAAAACCATCTTTTCGGCCGTCTCGAACACATCGGTCATTCCCGCGTGCGCGAGCCAGCGCGGCCAGTCGTCCTTGCGGTACTTAGAGACCAGCAGGCGCTTTCCGCGCAGCCCTTCTAGGGTCGCCGCGCCCTCGATGAAACCAGACGCGCAGACCGGCTCCACGACGTCCTCCAGCAACAGCGTGGCATCAGCGTCGGGCCAGGCGCCGACGCCCAGCACGATGGCAAGGTCGCACTTCTCCACTCCGAAATCCAGCTGCGCGTTGCTGTTGAGGATGGATACCTCCACCTCCGGGTGCTGTGCCTTGAAGTGCGGCAGACGCGGGATTAGCCAGCGCGCCGTGAGCGTGGTGTAGGTGCGCACGCGGATGACGTTGTTGGAATATTTTTGCGTGATGAAAGCGGTGGCGGCGGAGATTTCCTTGAACGCCGGCCCGATCCTGCGTGCGTAGGTTTCTCCGATTTCGGTAAGTCGCACGCCAACTCGTTCGCGTGCGAAGAGCTGCACACCCAGGTATTCCTCCAGCACGGCCACCTGCCGACTCACGGCCGACTGACTCACATTCAGCTCGCTGGCCGCCAACGTGAGATTACTGGTGCGTGCGACGACTTCAAAGACCTTGAGAGGATTGAGTGGGGGTGTTTTCATCAGAATGCCATTGTCAAGCCTGCCGGTTGGACTTATCGAGCCCGCTCCGGGACGGTTCAATACCGGCTGCCACTAGCGCCGCAAGTAGGCTTTGCCGGCCGTGCTCCCATCCGTGGAGTGACCATTTCAAAAGGTACAGGGCATCCAGGCCAAGGTTGGCCAACTTCCAGTGTCACCATTAGCAGTCATCCGGCGATTAATGCAGGGCGGCCGCTATCAGCCTGATGCGGTCACCACAGCTCCAACAGGCTGCCCATGACGAAAAACGATTGGCTTTTCACCAACAAAAAAGAGCGCTCGGGAAGAGCGCTCTTTTTTCTGTAGCAATCGTTGCATGGCCTAAGGGAGCAAGGCTCGCATTCATTCCACCCAAGAATCAACTGGATCTATGTTTACGACTTTACGGTTACAAATCACCTGCCCGCAAACCCGCATGGATGCTAGAGGCTTGTTTACGACTTTATTTGCATGTTTACGACTTTAATTACCCGGAATAGCCCTTGCTGCATCACCCCACGCTACTCCACCGTGACGCTTTTCGCGAGGTTGCGGGGCTTGTCCACATCCGTTCCGCGCGCGCAGGCCGTGTGGTAGGCCAGCAGCTGCAGCGGCACCACGTGCAGCAAGGGGCTGAGCGGGCCGTAGTGGTCGGGCATGCGGATGACGTGGACGCCTTCGCTGCTGTCGATGCGCGTGTCGGCGTCGGCAAGCACATAGAGCACTCCGCCGCGCGCGCGCACCTCCTGCATGTTGCTTTCGAGCTTTTTCAGCAGCGTATCGTTGGGCGCCACCGTGACCACGGGCATGGCGCTGGTCACCAGCGCCAGCGGGCCATGCTTGAGCTCGCCAGCCGGATAGGCCTCGGCATGGATGTAGCTGATTTCCTTGAGCTTGAGCGCGCCTTCGAGCGCGATCGGGTAGTGCAGGCCGCGGCCCAGGAACAGGGCGTTTTCCTTGCGGGCAAAGTCTTCGGCCCAGCTGATGATCTGGGGCTCCAGCGCCAGCACGGCCTGCAACGCCACGGGCAGGCGGCGCATGGCCTTGAGGTGTTCGGCCTCTTGCGCTTCGCTCAGGCGCCCCTTGGCCTGCGCCAGCGCCAGCGTCAGCAAGAACAGACCCGCCAGCTGCGTGGTGAAGGCCTTGGTGCTGGCCACGCCGATCTCGACGCCGGCGCGCGTGATGTAGGCCAGCTTGCACTCCCGCACCATGGCGCTGGTGGCGACATTGCAGATGGTCAGCGTGTGCTGCATGCCCAGGCCCTGCGCGTGGCGCAGCGCGGCCAGCGTGTCGGCAGTTTCGCCCGACTGGCTGATGGTCACCACCAGCGTGCGCGGGTTGGGCACCGATTCGCGGTAGCGGTATTCGCTGGCCACCTCGACCTGGGTCGGTAGCTTGGCGATGGACTCCAGCCAGTACTTGGCCGTGCAGCCGCTGTAGTAACTGGTGCCGCAGGCCAGGATGAGCACCGAGTCGATCTCCTGGAAGACCCGGTAGGCGCCGTCGCCAAACAGCTCGGGCACGATGCCGACCACGCCTTCGAGCGTGTCGCCAATGGCGCGCGGCTGCTCGAAGATCTCCTTTTGCATGTAGTGGCGGTAGGGCCCGAGTTCGGCCGCGCCGCTGTGCGCGTGCACGGTGCGCACCGGGCGCTGCGCGGGCGCGAGCGAGCGGCCATCGCGCCCCACCACCCAGTAGCGGCCCAACTGCAGGTCCACCAGGTCGCCTTCTTCGAGGTAGACGATCTGGTCGGTCACGCCGGCCAGGGCCATGGCGTCGCTGGCCAGGAAATGCTCCTTGCCATCCTGGCCCACGCCCAGGATGAGGGGCGAGCCGGCGCGCGCGCCGACCACGCGGTGCGGCTCGTCTTTGTGCATCACCGCAATCGCAAACGCGCCGTGCAGTTGCGCCACGGCGGCCTGCACTGCCTCGAACAAGTCGCCGCTGTAGAGGCTATCCACCAGGTGGGCAATGACCTCGGTGTCGGTCTGGCTGGCGAACACGTAGCCGCGCCCGCGCAAATGGGTGCGCAGCGCTTCAAAGTTTTCGATGATGCCGTTGTGCACCACGGCCACGCGGCCTGCGGCGGCGCCAGCGGGCTCGGTGTCCGCGCCGGCGCCATAGCTGAAATGCGGGTGGGCGTTGCACTCCACGGGCGCACCGTGCGTGGCCCAGCGGGTGTGGGCAATGCCGGTCGCGCCTTCGACGGGCGTGGTTTGCACCTGTTCCAGCAGCTCGGCCACGCGTGCCGTGCTGCGTGCGCGCTGCAGGCCACCGCCGCCCGCGCCCAGGCTGGCCATGTGCACCGCCACGCCGCACGAGTCGTAGCCCCGGTATTCGAGGCGCTGCAGACCCTGGACGAGGATGGGGACGATATTGCGCGCTGAAACCGCGCCGACGATGCCGCACATAAGAAATCTCCGGTGGAAAGTGGTGCCATGGTAGGCGCAGCACTCAGAAATATCCGATTGATATTTGTATATAAATGAACTTATATTCCATAAAATAGCACTCATGAAATTAAAATCTATAAAAATCACATGAATGAATTTTTTGATCTTGATGCCACCGACCTGTTGCTGCTGGACCTGCTGCAAAACGACGCCGCGCAAAGCAACCAAGCGCTGGCCGCGCGCGTGCATGTCTCGCCGCCCACCTGCCTGCGCCGCGTCAAACGCCTGCACGCCGCCGGCCTGATCGAGCGCCAGGTGGCCCTGCTGCAGCCCGAGCGCGTGGCGGCGCTGGTGGGCCATGGTCTGCAGGCGATCGTGGAGATCACGCTGGAGCGCCAGGGCGTCGAACTGCTCGATGCGTTCGAGGCGCGCGCCGTGCAGGACGCGGCCGTGCAGCAATGCTGGCGCGTCTCGCCCGGTCCCGACTTCGTGCTGGTCACGCACACGCGCGACATGCCCGCCTACCTGGCGCTGGCGCAGCGGCTCTTCACCAGCGACGCCAACGTGCGCAATGTGCGCGCGTTCTTCAGCACCCGGCGGGCCAAGTTCGATCCGCGCGTGCCTTTGGCATGAAAAACCACCCAAACGCTTTATCAGCAAGCGCAAATAGCTATTAAATAAATAGCATCCAATGCCTCCGCCCTCGCATGCCTAGCGAAACGCTTGCCGCGCCCCGGCAATCGCGTAGAGTGCAGGCAGCCCACGGACAGGAGCACCGGCATGGAGTTCAAGGACTACTACCAGGTTCTCGGCGTCGCCAAGAACGCGAGCGCCGAAGACATCAAGAAGGCCTACCGCAAGCTCGCCCGCAAGTACCACCCGGACGTGAGCAAAGAGCCCCACGCCGCCCAGCACATGAGCGAGGTCAACGAGGCCAACGCCGTACTCTCCGACCCCGAAAGGCGCGCCGCCTACGACAACCTGGGCGCCCAGGCGGCGCAGGCGGCGCATGGGGGCCGCGATTTCCGGCCGCCGCCCAACTGGGACGCGGGCTTCGAGTTCTCGGACGACGGCACTGCGGGCGACGCGGGCGACTTCAGCGACTTCTTCGAGCAGCTGTTTGGCCGCGCCGCGCGCGCCCAGCACGCCCAGCGCGGCCACCGTACGCATGGCGGCGATGGACGGCATGCCGAGCCGGGCAGCGACCACCACGCCAAGATCGAACTGGACCTGCGCGACGCCTACCACGGTGCCGAGCGCACCATCCACCTGCGCGGCGCGCACCTGGACGCCCACGGCCATCTGGTGCCCGACGAGCGCAGCCTGCAGGTCAAGATCCCCAAAGGCGTGCGCGAAGGCCAGCTGATCCGCTTGGTCGGCCAGGGCAGCCCCGGCACCGGCGGCGCGCCCGCGGGCAACCTGTTCCTCGAAGTGCATTTCACGCCGGGCGGGCCCTGGCGCGCCGAGGGCCGCGACGTCTACCAGCCCCTGCCCCTGGCGCCCTGGGAGGCCGCACTGGGCGCCAGCGTCGAAGTGCTGACGCCCACCGGCCCCGTGGAGGTGAGCGTGCCCGCGCACTCGCGGCCCGGCCGCAAGCTGCGCCTCAAAGGCCGCGGCATCCCATCGACGCCGCCGGGCGACCTGTACCTGGAGCTCGACATCGCCCAGCCCCCGGCCGACAGCGACAGCGCGCGCGCCGCCTATGCCGCGCTGGCCAAGGCCTTCCCGCACTTCAATCCGCGCCAGAACCACCGCGCCGAAGGAGCCTGACCATGACCCACGCATTCCACCTCCCCGTGCAACTGGGCGAGCTGCTGGACGAGCATGCGCTCACGCGCGAAGAGCTGGCGCGCGCCTGCCGCCGCCACCCGGACTGGGTGAGCGCGCGCGTCGAGGCCGGCGTGATCGAAGTCGCCTCGCCGGGCACGGGCGAATGGCATTTCACGGGCACCACGCTGGTGCGCGCACGCCGCATCGCGCAACTCGAGGCGACGTTTGACGCCGACCCCTACCTGGCCGCGCTGACCGCCGACCTGATCGAAGAGGTGGCGCAGCTGCGCCAGCGCCTGGCCCAGCGCGGAGACGGGACGCAGTGACAACTCTGCGCACAAGTGTTACAAACAGCAACCACTTCCGCCTGCGCACCATGCCCGACCCGCTCCCCACCGCCACGCAGGACACCGCGCCCGCACCGCGCCAGCGCATCCCACGCCATATCTACCCGCTGCGCGTGCTGGGCATGGGGCTGGGCGCGCTGCTCGTGGGCAGTGTGCTGCGCGAGCTGCAGGCCCCGGCACCGCACTGGGCGCTGCTGGTGGCAACGCTGCTGTGGCCGCACCTGGCCTACCTGCTGGCGCGCCGCAGTGCGGACCCCTACCGCGCGGAAGTGCGCAACCTGCTGGTCGACTCGGCCATCGTCGGTCTGTGGGTGCCGCTGATGCACTTCAACCTGCTGCCCAGCACGGTGCTGGTGGCGGTCACCACCTATGACAAGATCAGCACCGGCATCAAGCGCCTGTGGCTGCATTCGCTGCCCGGCATGCTGGGCGTGGGCGCGCTCGCCACCCTGGTCACGCAACCCGCACCCTGGCTGGAGAGCCCGCTCACGGTGGTGGCGTGCACGCTGCCTTTGCTCGTCGTCCACACGCTCGCTACCAGCATGGCCAGCTACCGGCTGATCCGCACCGTCTCGCGGCAGAACCGCCAGCTCGAAGCACTGCGGCAGCTCGACGCCCAGACCGGCCTGTACGCGCGCAACCACTGGCAGGAGCAGGCAGAAGCGGCGCTGCGCCACGCCCAGGCCAGCGGCGAGCCCGCGTGCCTGCTGATGATCGACATCGACCATTTCAAGCCGGTCAACGACATCCATGGCCACACCGTGGGCGATGAGGTGATCGGCGCCGTGGGCCGCATCATCCGCGACTGCGTGCGCGCCCAGGACTGCGCGGGCCGCTACGGCGGCGACGAATTCGCCGTGGTCTGCCGCCGCACCACGCCCGACGAGGCGCTGGCCATCGCCCAGCGCATCCGCGAGCGCGTGCAGGCATTGCGCCTGCACGCGCTGCCCCAGCTGCGCCTGACGGGCAGCATCGGCGTGGCCCAGGCCGGGCCGCAGCATGCACAGCTGCGCGACTGGATGAACGAGACCGATGCCGCGCTCTATGGCGCCAAGCACGGCGGGCGCAACCGGGTCGCGCATGCCGGCGCGGACGCCCTTGCGCACGCCTCTGCCTGACGTGCCGCGGCGCCGCCCCCGCATTTTCTCGGCGCTAGAGCCACTTCACCGCCAAGCTCAGCAGCAAGCTCAGCAGCACCGTGCTCGCCAGCGGAATGAACCAGTCGCGGCCGAACAGGCGAAAGTGAAAATCCCCCGGCAGCCGCCCCAGCCCGAGGCGGCGCAGCCACGGCGTGAGGCCGTTGATCAGCACCAGCGCCAGAAAGACGACGATGAGCCAGCGGATCATCTCAGTGGTCCATTGCGCTGCGCGCCACCCGCAGCGCTTGAAACAGGCGCGGCCAGGCCAGCATCCGCCGCGCAAGGGCCGCCCCGCAGCGCTGGCGGCGTCCCCCTTCCCGCTTTGCGCAGCAATGCGAAGGAAGGGGGAAGGCGCGAAGCGCCTCAGGGGGTTGTCGTTTCATTTCACAGCCGGTGCGTGCGGTCGCCGTGCGCAAAGCCCAGAGCGTCCCAGGGCTCGCCCTTGCACAGCGCCAGCACCTTGAACAGCTCGCCCATCTCATGCTCCATGATCAATTTGGCCGCCAGCGTCCGCTGGGCCAGCGGTTGCAGCTCCATTTTTGGGAGCAAGCCGCAGTTGATGAGGAAGTGCGCCTGCGTCGTGTAGCCGAGCACGCTCCAGCCCTGGCCTGGGGGCAGGGCCTGGTCTTGCGCGGCCAGCGCCATGGCGGTGAAGTTGACGTGGGCGGTGATGTCCTTGAGGCCTACGTCGGCCAGCGGGTTGTCGTCCGCCTGGTGCGCGCGGTGGCACATCACCGTGCCCATGTGGCGCTGCGGGTGGTAGTACTCGCCCTCGCCAAAGCCGTAGTCGAGGAAGAACGCCGCGCCGCGCGTGAGGCGATCGCCCAGCGTGTGGAGGAAGGCCTCCGCCTGCGGATGGACCTCGGTCAGGTAGTCGTGCGGGCCCTCGATCTCGACCGGCGGGCGCAGATCGGTGGGCCGGTCTGCCCAGGCAAAGGCGCCGTCCCGCCAGGCCACGCCGCGCTCGTGCCAGACGCCGCCCTGCGCGCCGCCGTGGCGCGCGAGCAGCTTGACCGGCATGGCATCGAGCACCTCGTTGCCGACGACCACGCCCTCGAAGGCGTCCGGCAGCGCGTCCACCCAGCGCAGCTTGTCGGCGTGCGCGGCCAGCAGCGCCTGCTGGCGCGCGCGCAGGCTGCCCGACAGGTCGACGATGGTGTAGCGGCGCACCGCGCCGCCCAGCGCGTCGAGCAGCTGCAGCGCGAGCGCGCCCGAGCCCGCGCCGAACTCCCAGACCTCGTCGGTGCCGGTGTGCGCAAGCGCCTCGCCCACCTGCGCCGCCAGCGTCTGGCCGAACAGCGGCGTGAGCTCGGGGGCGGTCACAAAGTCGCTGCCCGAGCCCGGCATGGCGCCGAACTTGGGCAGCTCGCCGGCGTAGTAGCCTAGGCCCGGCGTGTACAAGGCCAGCGCCATGAAACGGTCAAAGCCGATCCAGCCGCCGCGCGCTGCAATGGCCTGCGCGATGTGGGCTTGCAGGGCGGTCGTTAAACTTGTTGGTTCTTTCGTCACGGCACGCATTGTCCCTCCGAATGTCCGAACCCTCCCGTCCGCGCACCGTCCTGGTGACCGGCGCCGCCCGGCGCCTGGGCCGCAGCATTGCGCTGGCCCTGGCCGCCGGCGGCTGGCAGGTGGCGGTGCACTACCGGGCGTCCGCGCGGGACGCTATCGATACGGTAGCTGCCTGCGCAGAGCTGTCGGGCGCCAGCGCCCATTTTGATGCCAACTTCGAGGACGAGGCCGCCGTGCGTGCGCTGCTGCCGCGCGTGGTGGCGCACTTTGGTGCCGTCGACGCCGTAGTCAACAGCGCCTCGCTGTTTGCGCACGACGACGCCGCCAGCTTCGGCTTTGCCGCGATGGAGCAGCACCTGCGCAGCAACACCGGCGCGCCCATCGTGCTGGCGCAGGCGCTGCACGCGCACCTGCAGGCGCGCGCCGACGCGGGCGAGGACGGCGCGCACGGCGCCGTAGTCAACCTGCTCGACCAGAAGCTGTGGAACCAGAACCCCGATTTCGTCAGCTACACATTGTCCAAGGCCGCGCTCGAAGCCGCCGGCACGATGCTGGCGCTGGCGCTCGCGCCGCGCGTGCGGGTGGTCGGCGTGGCGCCCGGCCTGACGCTGACCAGCCACCTGCTGAGCGACGAAAAGTTCGCCGCGCTGCATGCGCTCAGCCCGCTCGGGCGCTCATCCACGGCTGACGATGTGGCCCATGCCGTGCGCTTTGCGCTCGAAAACCGCTCGGTCACGGGCACGACCTTGCTGGTCGACGGCGGCCAGCACCTGATGAAGTTTGACCGCGACTTCTCCATGATGTGAGCACAGGCTCACCCTACAATCCATGAACCAAGCCATTGGCAACCAGACCCTGACCCTGACCGGGCTGCGCTTCGACGCCAACCTGGGCATCCTGGCGCACGAGAAAAACGCCCCGCAACCGATCCAGGTCGACGCCGAACTGAGCCTGGGCGTGCAGCCGCTGGCGCCGCGCGACGACGACATCGGCCATGTGCTCGACTACCGGCGCGTGCGCCAGATCATCATCGACGAGTGCACGGCCGAGCATGTGAACCTGCTCGAGAGCCTGATCGGCAAGCTGGCCCAGCGGCTGATGCAGTTGCCCGGCGTGCTGGGCGTGCGCGTGAAAATCGCCAAGCTTGAAATTTTTGACGACTGCGAAGTAGCGATCCGCATGCAAACAGGACAGTGGTGAACAACATGAACGCAACCCAAACCAGCTTGGAGACCAGCGCCTGGACGGGCGAAGACGCCGCAGCGCCCGCGCGCCCGGCGGCCGACTTCAAGATCGAGCGCGAAACGCACAAGCTCGAGAAGCGCCTGTGCCGCGAGGTCGGCCGCGCCGTCGTGCACTACAACATGATCGAGGACGGCGACAAGGTCATGGTCTGCATGTCGGGCGGCAAGGACAGCTACACCCTGCTCGACATCCTGCTCAAGCTCAAGGCCCGCGCGCCGATCCACTTCGACCTGATCGCGGTCAACCTCGACCAGAAGCAGCCCGGCTTTCCCGAGCATGTGCTGCCCGAATACCTGGCCAGCACCGGCGTGCCGTTCCACATCGAGAACGAGGACACCTACAGCATCGTCAAGCGCCTGATCCCCGAGGGCAAGACCACCTGCAGCCTGTGCAGCCGGCTGCGCCGCGGCATTTTGTACCGCGTGGCCGACGAGCTTGGCGCCACAAAAATAGCGCTCGGCCACCACCGCGACGACATCCTGCAGACGCTGCTGCTCAACATGTTCTTTGGCGGCAAGATGAAGAGCATGCCGCCCAAGCTGGTCAGCGACGACGGCCGCCATGTCGTGATCCGCCCGCTCGCCTTCGTCGCCGAAAAGGACACGCAGCGCTGGTCGCAGCACCGCAACTTCCCCATCATTCCGTGCAACCTCTGCGGCAGCCAGGAGAACCTGCAGCGCAAGCAGGTCGGCGAGATGCTGCGCGACTGGGAGAAGAGATTCCCCGGCCGCGTCGAAAACATGTTCAACGCGTTGCAGAACGTGGTGCCGAGCCACCTGCTCGACGGTGCGCTGTACGATTTCAAGGGCGCGCGCGCCACCGGCATCGCCGACGAGAACGGCGACAAGGCCTTCGACACCGAGGAGTTTGCCGCCGCGCCGGGCCTGCCCGGCGTGCAGGTGGTACGCATCACCTGAGACCAGCGCCGCGGCGTCCACCCCTTCCACCCAAGGAGCTGCCATGAAATGGATCCGATGGCCCCTGCTGTGCGCGGCGCTGGCGCTCGCCGGCTGCGCCAGCCAGCGCCTGGTCGACAGCGACGTGCAGTCGTTCTCGCGCCTGGCCGCCCTGCCCGCCACGCCCACCTACCGCTTCGAGCGCCTGCCCTCGCAGCAAGTCCAGGACGCCCAGCAATCGGCCATCGAGGCCCAGGCCACGCAGGCGATGTCCAAGGTGGGCCTGCGCTTCGATGCCACCGCGCCGTTTTACCGCGCGCAGGTCTACGCCCGCACCGAGCGCCAGCTGTCGCCCGACTGGTACGACCCCGGGTGGGGCTGGGGCGGCCTGGGCTGGGGCGGGCGCGGCTTCTATGGCGGCCTGTCGATGCGCTTTCCGCCGTCCACGCTGTACCGCCGCGAGGTCGGCCTGGTGCTGCGCGAGGCCGCCAGCGGCAACGTGGCCTACGAAACCCATGCGGTGCACGAAGGGCTCTGGAGCGACGACCCGGCCGTCTTCGGGGCCATGTTCGACGCCGCGCTCAGCGGCTTTCCGCTGCCGCCGCCCGGGCCGCGCCGCATCAATGTAGAGATCCCACGCTGATGGACGCCACCCGCATCATTGCCGTGCGCCACGGCGAAACCGCCTGGAACGTAGACACGCGCATCCAGGGCCACCTCGACATCCCGCTCAACGACACCGGCCTGTGGCAGGCGCGCCAGCTCGGTCTGGCGCTGGCGGGCGAGCCCGTGGGCGCCATCTATGCCAGCGACCTGCAGCGCGCGCACGCCACGGCCCAGGCCGTGGCCGAGACCACGGGCGCGCCGCTGACGCCCGAACCCGGCCTGCGCGAGCGCAGCTTTGGCGAGCTGCAGGGCCGCACCTTCGCCGAGATCGAGGCCGAGCTGCCCGAGCAGGCGCGGCGCTGGCGCAAGCGCGACCCGCACTTCGCGCCCGAAGGCGGCGAGTCGCTGACCGCGCTGCGCGCGCGCATCGCCGCCACCGTGCAGCGCCTGGCCGCGCGGCACTGCGGCGAGCTGGTGGTGATGGTGGCGCACGGCGGCGTGCTCGACGTGCTCTACCGCCTGGCCACGGGCCAGGAGCTGCAGGCGCCGCGCACCTGGCAGCTGACCAACGCCGCCATCAACCGCCTGCTCTGGACGCCGGACGGCCTGACGCTGGTCGGCTGGGCCGACACCCAGCACCTCGACCAGGCCAGCCGCGATGAAACCCTTACCTGACGCGCTGCGCACCTGCCTGGGCCAGGGCGTGGACGCCATCGACACGCCCGCGCTGGTCGTCGACCTCGACGCGATGGAGCGCAACATCGAGCGCATGGCCGGCTTTGCGCGCCAGCACCGGGTGCGCTGGCGCCCGCACGCCAAGATGCACAAGAGCGCCGAAATCGCCTTGCTGCTGCAGCGCGCCGGCGCCACCGGCGCCTGCGTGCAGAAAACCGCCGAAGCCGAGGCCCTGGCCGCAGGCGGCGTGCGCGACATCTTCATCAGCAACGAGGTCATCGCGCCGCACAAGCTGCTGCGCGTGGCGCGCCTGGCCGCGCAGCTGGCGGCGCAGGGCGGGCACCTGGCCCTGGCGGTGGACAGCCTGGAGGGCATTGCGCGCCTGGCAGCGGCGATGGACCAGGCCGGCAGCGGCGCCGGCATCGATGTGTTCGTCGAGATCGACGTCGGCCAGGGCCGCTGCGGCGTGCCGCCCGGCGCACCCGCAGTGGCACTGGCCCAGGCCGTGGCGCGCCATGCGCGGCTGCGCTTTGCCGGCCTGCAGGCCTACCACGGCCGCGCGCA
>NZ_MWOM01000083.1:0-15463 GCF_012931925.1 Acidovorax sp. SRB_24 | reverse complement strand
TGTTGATTTCCACGCAAACCTGACCCACCATTTCCATCGCGATCTGACCCACCCTTTTGCGTGAACTCGATGCTCACGTTGTGGATAAGTTCTTGGCTGTCTTCTCCTTCTTGGTGGTCTGTGGTGGTTGTTGTGCCGAGCTGTTCTTGAACCGGAAGCTATCGTTGCCGGTCTCCAGAATATGGCAGTGATGCGTGAGCCGGTCCAGCAGGGCCGTGGTCATCTTCGCGTCTCCGAACACACTGGCCCATTCGCTGAAGCTCAGGTTGGTGGTGATCACGACGCTGGTGCGCTCGTACAGTTTGGACAACAGATGGAACAGCAACGCGCCCCCTGAAGCACTGAACGGCAGGTAACCCAGTTCATCGAGGATCACCAAGTCAGCGTAGGCCAGGCGGTGGGCCAACTGTCCGCTCTTGCCGTTGGCCTTCTCCTCCTCCAATGCATTGACCAACTCCACGGTGGAGAAGAACCGCACCCTGCGACGATGGTGCTCAATGGCTTGCACCCCGAGGGCTGTGGCGATGTGGGTCTTGCCCGTACCCGGCCCACCCACCAGCACCACATTGTTAGCGTTCTCCAGGAACTCGCACCGATGCAACTGCCGCACCAGAGCTTCGTTCACCTCGCTGTGGCCGAAGTCAAAGCCAGCCAGGTCTCGGTACGCAGGGAACCTGGCCACCTTCAACTGGTAGGCCACCGAGCGCACTTCCCGCTCGGCGGTCTCAGCCTTGAGCAGCTGGGACAGGATCGGCTGGGCGGCCTCGAAGGCCGGAGCGCCTTGTTCGGCCAGTTCCGCAACAGCCTGGGCCATGCCATGCATCTTGAGCTCGCGCAGCATGATCACGATGGAAGCGATGGCAGGGTCATGACGCATAGCGCACCTCCCTCAATTGGTCGTAGCGAAGCACATTGGCCTGGGGTTCCACCGCCAGCTTGAGGGCCTGCGGCGATGTGACCGGTGCTGGAGCGGGCTTACCATCCAGCAGGCGGTGCAGCACGTTCAGGATGTGGGTCTTGCTGGCAGCTCCCGACTCCAGGGCCAGCTCCACTGCAGCGAGCACAGCCTGTTCGTCGTGGTGCAGCACCAGTGCCAGTACCTCCACCATCTCCCGGTCGCCGCCGGGTTGCTTGAGCAAGGTGGCCTGCAGTCGCTTGAAGGCCGCTGGCAGTTCCAGGAAGGGAGCTCCATTGCGCAAGGCGCCGGGCTTGCGCTGCAGCACTGCCAGGTAGTGGCGCCAGTCGTACACGGTCTGACCCGCACCATGGTGGTTACGCTCGATCAGGCGCTGGTGCTCGCACACGATCTGGCCTTCGGCGGCAATCACCAGGCGATCCGCGTAGACCCGCAGGCTCACCGGCCGATTGGCATACGGCGCCGGGACGCTGTAGCGATTGCGCTCGAAGTGGACCAGGCAGGTGGGCGAGACTCGCTTGGTGTGCTCCACAAAGCCATCGAAGGGCCGGGGCATCGGCATCAAGGCTGCCTTCTCTTGAGCCCAGACATCCGCGACGGTGCCCGGCAGCTTGCCGTGCTCGATCGCGTGCCACAGCGCCACGCAGCGCTCTTCAAGCCAGGCATTGAGATCGGGCAGGCTTGCGAATGGCGGCACCACCTGCCACAGGCGATGGCGGGCATCGCGCACGTTCTTCTCCACCTGGCCCTTCTCCCAGCCAGAAGCGGGGTTGCAGAACTCTGCCTCGAACAGGAAGTGGCTGACCATGGCCGCAAAGCGCGCATTAACGTCGCGCTCCTTGCCACGGCGCACCCGGTCTACGGCGGTGCGCATGTTGTCGTAGATGCCACGACGGGGCACGCCACCCAGGACTGCGAATGCATGGTTGTGGGCATCGAACAGCATCTCGTGCGTCTGCAGTGGGTAGGCGCGCAGGTAGAACGCTCGGCTGTGGCTGAGCTTGAAGTGGGCTACCTGCAGCTTGGTGCGCACGCCGGCGAGAAAAGCCCAGTCCTCGCTCCAGTCGAACTGGAAGGCCTCACCCGGGCCGAAGGCCAGGGGCACGAAGGTGCCGCGGCCAGTGGTCTGCTGGGCCAAAAGGCGCTGCTCGTGCCAGAGGCGGGCAAAGGCCGCAACGCGGTTGTAGGAGCCCGGATAGCCCAGGGCCTGCAGATCCACGTACATCTGCTTGACGGTGCGCCGCTGCTTGCGGGATCGGCCAGCTTCCGTCTTGAGCCAGCCGGCGAGCTTCAAGGCGAAGGGATCGAGCTTGGATGGACTGATCCGCTTGGCATAGTGCGGCTCGGCCTCGCCAGCGCGCAGGTACTTGCGGATGGTGTTGCGCGAGAGGCCCGTGCGGCGGGCGATCTCCCGGATGGACAGCTGCTCTCGCAGGGCCCAGCGCCTGATGACACTCAGTGTTGCCACGTCTATCACTCCTGGTCTCCTGCTGCTTAACAAAGCAGCAGGTTAGGGTTAGTACGTGGATCAGATTTAGATGGAAATCCTGGGGGTTAGTGGGTCACTTCTGCGTGGAAATCAACAGGCGCGTTCTTCGCCAACTGGGCAAGGTTGCGATACACACGCTGCGAGTACTCGGCGTCGATGCTCCCGAGGCGGGTCCGCGGTTGAGCGATTACGAACAGCCTGAAGCTGTTGTGGAAGACGCTCCACCCCTGGGGTGAACCGCGAAGCAGGTGCCGGGCAACGACCAAGGCGCGCTCAATCGCGGACTCCTTGACCACCGTGGCCAGCAGTTGCAGGTTCATGGGCGCCTCGGCCCGGGCGATGAAGCCCAGCACGTCCATAGCATCGCCGTCGCTTGCGATCTCGCGCCAGGCGGCGGTGTACACGGTCTCAATATCGCCGTCGAACGGCATCCCGCCACTGAGCAGGTGCTTGCGGCCGGCTTCGTCCGCGTGCAAGAGCGCCTGAATCAAGTAGCGTGTCGCCAGCGGGTGGCCATGCGTAAGGTTGCTCAGCTCCAATCGCGGAATGTTGGCAGGCAGGCCAAGCGCATCCGCCATCCGGGCGACCTCCTCGCGGCCGAGAGGGCCCATGAGAACCAGCCGTTCGCTCTTCTCCGCCTGCTCCCTAACGGCGGGCTTCAGATTTGCGAGATCCAGCCGCTGCGTGCCGAGGACGAACACGACCCCGTTTGGAATGGCCGCGGGAAGAGGCAACTCGCCCAGCAGCGAATTGGTCGGCCGCTCTTCGCGAGGCACATGGTCGAGCCCGTCCACGACGATGATTGTTCGGATCCCGTCGCGGTCGAAGCGTTCCCCAGCCTGCCGCACCAGGACGCCGAACTGTTCGCGGCGCTCATGCAGCGAATCATCTCGAAGACGCAGTCCAATCAATCCGCTGTTGCGCAGCTGCGTGCCCACATCGGTCAGAAAGTTGTCGGCCTCTCCGCGACCTACGCCCTGGGCAGCGCCCGGTACGTACGCCAGGTAGCGGACGAGCCGGACATTTGCTTCAGTGGCCAGCGCGACCTGCAACAGGGTGGATTTCCCGGAGCCAGGTGGGCCTATGAGCGAAACGTAGCCCTGGTCGGCGGCATGCAGCGCGGCCAGCAGCTTGAGCTCGGTGTCGCGGTTGCGCTGTACGTAGGCTCCGACCGGAAACCGGTGGATGAGCAGCGTCTTGGCCGGATCGCGCCAGCCAAGCTCACGAAGCAGCTCGTCACGCGTCCACCTGTCCTTGTCGCGTGCATCGGCGACCAGCTTGGGCAGCACGTTGGCAATCTCGGATGCCTGTCGCGCCTGCTCGGCGTTCAGCTTGTGCGATTGGATGAAGTCCGCCGCAGCTCCGTACACCACACGGAGGCTGTGCAAGAACTGTTCGAATTTGCCATCGCTCAGACCGGCTTCGCGCCGCAGACGATCGATCAGTCGGCTCCATTCCGGCGTGTACCAATCCACCAGCGACCGATTCGGTTGCTGCTGGAACTCTTCAAGAAATGCCGCGCTGTGGGGCCGCGTGCCGTCGCCTGGCTTGTCGGTAGTCGATGGAAAGTCGTTGACGACCAAGCGAATCTCGACACGACTTCCCGGGTTGTCCATTCGCAGGCACTGCCAAGCATGAACCAAGGGCTTCCAGAGGCCGTTGGCGCCAGTAAACAGCGTCTCAACGGTGAAGGTAACCGGGAACTTGGACGTCTTGAACTGGTGGCCGACCACCAATCCATCGAAGCCGAGTACAAGGTCGTCGGCAATGCCCGCGTTGCGGTCGGCGACGCCAATCCAGAGCAGCTCGTCGCGCTCGAGCGCTGCGTAGATGGCAGCGCCCGCCCGCTCATACTGGCCGACATATCCACGGAGTGCTCGGCGTTCACCTTCCGCCGGCGCTGTTGCAGGAGTTGCAGCGGTGGATGGCTTTGGTTTCTTGGGCTTCTTCGGGGCCATGGAATCTGATTGGATAGTTGGTGCCACTCTGTACCAATGGACATGTTTCAGCATAACTCGGTATGTCCAGCACTAGACCGGCATGACGCTTACTCATTGAATGCCGTTATGCAACGAAGTATGGCCGGCGCCGATCGCAGCGGTCATTCGCGAGGTCGATCGTGAATGACTCAGATCAGCCTGATGCGGTCACCACAGCTCCAACAGGCTGCCCATGACGAAAAACGATTGGCCTTTCACCAACAAAAAAGAGCGCTCCACTAGAGCGCTCTTTCTTCTGTAGCAATCGTTGCATAGCCTAAGGAAGCAAGGCTCGCATTCAATCCACCCAAGAATCAACTGGATCTGTGTTTACGACTTTACGGTTACAAATCACCTGCCCGCAAACCCGCATGGATGCTAGAGGCTTGTTTACGACTTTATTTGCATGTTTACGACTTTAATTACCCGGAATAGCCCTTGCTGCATCACCCCACGCTACTCCACCGTGACGCTTTTCGCGAGGTTGCGGGGCTTGTCCACATCCGTTCCGCGCGCGCAGGCCGTGTGGTAGGCCAGCAGCTGCAGCGGCACCACGTGCAGCAAGGGGCTGAGCGGGCCGTAGTGGTCGGGCATGCGGATGACGTGGACGCCTTCGCTGCTGTCGATGCGCGTGTCGGCGTCGGCAAGCACATAGAGCACTCCGCCGCGCGCGCGCACCTCCTGCATGTTGCTTTCGAGCTTTTTCAGCAGCGTATCGTTGGGCGCCACCGTGACCACGGGCATGGCGCTGGTCACCAGCGCCAGCGGGCCATGCTTGAGCTCGCCAGCCGGATAGGCCTCGGCATGGATGTAGCTGATTTCCTTGAGCTTGAGCGCGCCTTCGAGCGCGATCGGGTAGTGCAGGCCGCGGCCCAGGAACAGGGCGTTTTCCTTGCGGGCAAAGTCTTCGGCCCAGCTGATGATCTGGGGCTCCAGCGCCAGCACGGCCTGCAACGCCACGGGCAGGCGGCGCATGGCCTTGAGGTGTTCGGCCTCTTGCGCTTCGCTCAGGCGCCCCTTGGCCTGCGCCAGCGCCAGCGTCAGCAAGAACAGACCCGCCAGCTGCGTGGTGAAGGCCTTGGTGCTGGCCACGCCGATCTCGACGCCGGCGCGCGTGATGTAGGCCAGCTTGCACTCCCGCACCATGGCGCTGGTGGCGACATTGCAGATGGTCAGCGTGTGCTGCATGCCCAGGCCCTGCGCGTGGCGCAGCGCGGCCAGCGTGTCGGCAGTTTCGCCCGACTGGCTGATGGTCACCACCAGCGTGCGCGGGTTGGGCACCGATTCGCGGTAGCGGTATTCGCTGGCCACCTCGACCTGGGTCGGTAGCTTGGCGATGGACTCCAGCCAGTACTTGGCCGTGCAGCCGCTGTAGTAACTGGTGCCGCAGGCCAGGATGAGCACCGAGTCGATCTCCTGGAAGACCCGGTAGGCGCCGTCGCCAAACAGCTCGGGCACGATGCCGACCACGCCTTCGAGCGTGTCGCCAATGGCGCGCGGCTGCTCGAAGATCTCCTTTTGCATGTAGTGGCGGTAGGGCCCGAGTTCGGCCGCGCCGCTGTGCGCGTGCACGGTGCGCACCGGGCGCTGCGCGGGCGCGAGCGAGCGGCCATCGCGCCCCACCACCCAGTAGCGGCCCAACTGCAGGTCCACCAGGTCGCCTTCTTCGAGGTAGACGATCTGGTCGGTCACGCCGGCCAGGGCCATGGCGTCGCTGGCCAGGAAATGCTCCTTGCCATCCTGGCCCACGCCCAGGATGAGGGGCGAGCCGGCGCGCGCGCCGACCACGCGGTGCGGCTCGTCTTTGTGCATCACCGCAATCGCAAACGCGCCGTGCAGTTGCGCCACGGCGGCCTGCACTGCCTCGAACAAGTCGCCGCTGTAGAGGCTATCCACCAGGTGGGCAATGACCTCGGTGTCGGTCTGGCTGGCGAACACGTAGCCGCGCCCGCGCAAATGGGTGCGCAGCGCTTCAAAGTTTTCGATGATGCCGTTGTGCACCACGGCCACGCGGCCTGCGGCGGCGCCAGCGGGCTCGGTGTCCGCGCCGGCGCCATAGCTGAAATGCGGGTGGGCGTTGCACTCCACGGGCGCACCGTGCGTGGCCCAGCGGGTGTGGGCAATGCCGGTCGCGCCTTCGACGGGCGTGGTTTGCACCTGTTCCAGCAGCTCGGCCACGCGTGCCGTGCTGCGTGCGCGCTGCAGGCCACCGCCGCCCGCGCCCAGGCTGGCCATGTGCACCGCCACGCCGCACGAGTCGTAGCCCCGGTATTCGAGGCGCTGCAGACCCTGGACGAGGATGGGGACGATATTGCGCGCTGAAACCGCGCCGACGATGCCGCACATAAGAAATCTCCGGTGGAAAGTGGTGCCATGGTAGGCGCAGCACTCAGAAATATCCGATTGATATTTGTATATAAATGAACTTATATTCCATAAAATAGCACTCATGAAATTAAAATCTATAAAAATCACATGAATGAATTTTTTGATCTTGATGCCACCGACCTGTTGCTGCTGGACCTGCTGCAAAACGACGCCGCGCAAAGCAACCAAGCGCTGGCCGCGCGCGTGCATGTCTCGCCGCCCACCTGCCTGCGCCGCGTCAAACGCCTGCACGCCGCCGGCCTGATCGAGCGCCAGGTGGCCCTGCTGCAGCCCGAGCGCGTGGCGGCGCTGGTGGGCCATGGTCTGCAGGCGATCGTGGAGATCACGCTGGAGCGCCAGGGCGTCGAACTGCTCGATGCGTTCGAGGCGCGCGCCGTGCAGGACGCGGCCGTGCAGCAATGCTGGCGCGTCTCGCCCGGTCCCGACTTCGTGCTGGTCACGCACACGCGCGACATGCCCGCCTACCTGGCGCTGGCGCAGCGGCTCTTCACCAGCGACGCCAACGTGCGCAATGTGCGCGCGTTCTTCAGCACCCGGCGGGCCAAGTTCGATCCGCGCGTGCCTTTGGCATGAAAAACCACCCAAACGCTTTATCAGCAAGCGCAAATAGCTATTAAATAAATAGCATCCAATGCCTCCGCCCTCGCATGCCTAGCGAAACGCTTGCCGCGCCCCGGCAATCGCGTAGAGTGCAGGCAGCCCACGGACAGGAGCACCGGCATGGAGTTCAAGGACTACTACCAGGTTCTCGGCGTCGCCAAGAACGCGAGCGCCGAAGACATCAAGAAGGCCTACCGCAAGCTCGCCCGCAAGTACCACCCGGACGTGAGCAAAGAGCCCCACGCCGCCCAGCACATGAGCGAGGTCAACGAGGCCAACGCCGTACTCTCCGACCCCGAAAGGCGCGCCGCCTACGACAACCTGGGCGCCCAGGCGGCGCAGGCGGCGCATGGGGGCCGCGATTTCCGGCCGCCGCCCAACTGGGACGCGGGCTTCGAGTTCTCGGACGACGGCACTGCGGGCGACGCGGGCGACTTCAGCGACTTCTTCGAGCAGCTGTTTGGCCGCGCCGCGCGCGCCCAGCACGCCCAGCGCGGCCACCGTACGCATGGCGGCGATGGACGGCATGCCGAGCCGGGCAGCGACCACCACGCCAAGATCGAACTGGACCTGCGCGACGCCTACCACGGTGCCGAGCGCACCATCCACCTGCGCGGCGCGCACCTGGACGCCCACGGCCATCTGGTGCCCGACGAGCGCAGCCTGCAGGTCAAGATCCCCAAAGGCGTGCGCGAAGGCCAGCTGATCCGCTTGGTCGGCCAGGGCAGCCCCGGCACCGGCGGCGCGCCCGCGGGCAACCTGTTCCTCGAAGTGCATTTCACGCCGGGCGGGCCCTGGCGCGCCGAGGGCCGCGACGTCTACCAGCCCCTGCCCCTGGCGCCCTGGGAGGCCGCACTGGGCGCCAGCGTCGAAGTGCTGACGCCCACCGGCCCCGTGGAGGTGAGCGTGCCCGCGCACTCGCGGCCCGGCCGCAAGCTGCGCCTCAAAGGCCGCGGCATCCCATCGACGCCGCCGGGCGACCTGTACCTGGAGCTCGACATCGCCCAGCCCCCGGCCGACAGCGACAGCGCGCGCGCCGCCTATGCCGCGCTGGCCAAGGCCTTCCCGCACTTCAATCCGCGCCAGAACCACCGCGCCGAAGGAGCCTGACCATGACCCACGCATTCCACCTCCCCGTGCAACTGGGCGAGCTGCTGGACGAGCATGCGCTCACGCGCGAAGAGCTGGCGCGCGCCTGCCGCCGCCACCCGGACTGGGTGAGCGCGCGCGTCGAGGCCGGCGTGATCGAAGTCGCCTCGCCGGGCACGGGCGAATGGCATTTCACGGGCACCACGCTGGTGCGCGCACGCCGCATCGCGCAACTCGAGGCGACGTTTGACGCCGACCCCTACCTGGCCGCGCTGACCGCCGACCTGATCGAAGAGGTGGCGCAGCTGCGCCAGCGCCTGGCCCAGCGCGGAGACGGGACGCAGTGACAACTCTGCGCACAAGTGTTACAAACAGCAACCACTTCCGCCTGCGCACCATGCCCGACCCGCTCCCCACCGCCACGCAGGACACCGCGCCCGCACCGCGCCAGCGCATCCCACGCCATATCTACCCGCTGCGCGTGCTGGGCATGGGGCTGGGCGCGCTGCTCGTGGGCAGTGTGCTGCGCGAGCTGCAGGCCCCGGCACCGCACTGGGCGCTGCTGGTGGCAACGCTGCTGTGGCCGCACCTGGCCTACCTGCTGGCGCGCCGCAGTGCGGACCCCTACCGCGCGGAAGTGCGCAACCTGCTGGTCGACTCGGCCATCGTCGGTCTGTGGGTGCCGCTGATGCACTTCAACCTGCTGCCCAGCACGGTGCTGGTGGCGGTCACCACCTATGACAAGATCAGCACCGGCATCAAGCGCCTGTGGCTGCATTCGCTGCCCGGCATGCTGGGCGTGGGCGCGCTCGCCACCCTGGTCACGCAACCCGCACCCTGGCTGGAGAGCCCGCTCACGGTGGTGGCGTGCACGCTGCCTTTGCTCGTCGTCCACACGCTCGCTACCAGCATGGCCAGCTACCGGCTGATCCGCACCGTCTCGCGGCAGAACCGCCAGCTCGAAGCACTGCGGCAGCTCGACGCCCAGACCGGCCTGTACGCGCGCAACCACTGGCAGGAGCAGGCAGAAGCGGCGCTGCGCCACGCCCAGGCCAGCGGCGAGCCCGCGTGCCTGCTGATGATCGACATCGACCATTTCAAGCCGGTCAACGACATCCATGGCCACACCGTGGGCGATGAGGTGATCGGCGCCGTGGGCCGCATCATCCGCGACTGCGTGCGCGCCCAGGACTGCGCGGGCCGCTACGGCGGCGACGAATTCGCCGTGGTCTGCCGCCGCACCACGCCCGACGAGGCGCTGGCCATCGCCCAGCGCATCCGCGAGCGCGTGCAGGCATTGCGCCTGCACGCGCTGCCCCAGCTGCGCCTGACGGGCAGCATCGGCGTGGCCCAGGCCGGGCCGCAGCATGCACAGCTGCGCGACTGGATGAACGAGACCGATGCCGCGCTCTATGGCGCCAAGCACGGCGGGCGCAACCGGGTCGCGCATGCCGGCGCGGACGCCCTTGCGCACGCCTCTGCCTGACGTGCCGCGGCGCCGCCCCCGCATTTTCTCGGCGCTAGAGCCACTTCACCGCCAAGCTCAGCAGCAAGCTCAGCAGCACCGTGCTCGCCAGCGGAATGAACCAGTCGCGGCCGAACAGGCGAAAGTGAAAATCCCCCGGCAGCCGCCCCAGCCCGAGGCGGCGCAGCCACGGCGTGAGGCCGTTGATCAGCACCAGCGCCAGAAAGACGACGATGAGCCAGCGGATCATCTCAGTGGTCCATTGCGCTGCGCGCCACCCGCAGCGCTTGAAACAGGCGCGGCCAGGCCAGCATCCGCCGCGCAAGGGCCGCCCCGCAGCGCTGGCGGCGTCCCCCTTCCCGCTTTGCGCAGCAATGCGAAGGAAGGGGGAAGGCGCGAAGCGCCTCAGGGGGTTGTCGTTTCATTTCACAGCCGGTGCGTGCGGTCGCCGTGCGCAAAGCCCAGAGCGTCCCAGGGCTCGCCCTTGCACAGCGCCAGCACCTTGAACAGCTCGCCCATCTCATGCTCCATGATCAATTTGGCCGCCAGCGTCCGCTGGGCCAGCGGTTGCAGCTCCATTTTTGGGAGCAAGCCGCAGTTGATGAGGAAGTGCGCCTGCGTCGTGTAGCCGAGCACGCTCCAGCCCTGGCCTGGGGGCAGGGCCTGGTCTTGCGCGGCCAGCGCCATGGCGGTGAAGTTGACGTGGGCGGTGATGTCCTTGAGGCCTACGTCGGCCAGCGGGTTGTCGTCCGCCTGGTGCGCGCGGTGGCACATCACCGTGCCCATGTGGCGCTGCGGGTGGTAGTACTCGCCCTCGCCAAAGCCGTAGTCGAGGAAGAACGCCGCGCCGCGCGTGAGGCGATCGCCCAGCGTGTGGAGGAAGGCCTCCGCCTGCGGATGGACCTCGGTCAGGTAGTCGTGCGGGCCCTCGATCTCGACCGGCGGGCGCAGATCGGTGGGCCGGTCTGCCCAGGCAAAGGCGCCGTCCCGCCAGGCCACGCCGCGCTCGTGCCAGACGCCGCCCTGCGCGCCGCCGTGGCGCGCGAGCAGCTTGACCGGCATGGCATCGAGCACCTCGTTGCCGACGACCACGCCCTCGAAGGCGTCCGGCAGCGCGTCCACCCAGCGCAGCTTGTCGGCGTGCGCGGCCAGCAGCGCCTGCTGGCGCGCGCGCAGGCTGCCCGACAGGTCGACGATGGTGTAGCGGCGCACCGCGCCGCCCAGCGCGTCGAGCAGCTGCAGCGCGAGCGCGCCCGAGCCCGCGCCGAACTCCCAGACCTCGTCGGTGCCGGTGTGCGCAAGCGCCTCGCCCACCTGCGCCGCCAGCGTCTGGCCGAACAGCGGCGTGAGCTCGGGGGCGGTCACAAAGTCGCTGCCCGAGCCCGGCATGGCGCCGAACTTGGGCAGCTCGCCGGCGTAGTAGCCTAGGCCCGGCGTGTACAAGGCCAGCGCCATGAAACGGTCAAAGCCGATCCAGCCGCCGCGCGCTGCAATGGCCTGCGCGATGTGGGCTTGCAGGGCGGTCGTTAAACTTGTTGGTTCTTTCGTCACGGCACGCATTGTCCCTCCGAATGTCCGAACCCTCCCGTCCGCGCACCGTCCTGGTGACCGGCGCCGCCCGGCGCCTGGGCCGCAGCATTGCGCTGGCCCTGGCCGCCGGCGGCTGGCAGGTGGCGGTGCACTACCGGGCGTCCGCGCGGGACGCTATCGATACGGTAGCTGCCTGCGCAGAGCTGTCGGGCGCCAGCGCCCATTTTGATGCCAACTTCGAGGACGAGGCCGCCGTGCGTGCGCTGCTGCCGCGCGTGGTGGCGCACTTTGGTGCCGTCGACGCCGTAGTCAACAGCGCCTCGCTGTTTGCGCACGACGACGCCGCCAGCTTCGGCTTTGCCGCGATGGAGCAGCACCTGCGCAGCAACACCGGCGCGCCCATCGTGCTGGCGCAGGCGCTGCACGCGCACCTGCAGGCGCGCGCCGACGCGGGCGAGGACGGCGCGCACGGCGCCGTAGTCAACCTGCTCGACCAGAAGCTGTGGAACCAGAACCCCGATTTCGTCAGCTACACATTGTCCAAGGCCGCGCTCGAAGCCGCCGGCACGATGCTGGCGCTGGCGCTCGCGCCGCGCGTGCGGGTGGTCGGCGTGGCGCCCGGCCTGACGCTGACCAGCCACCTGCTGAGCGACGAAAAGTTCGCCGCGCTGCATGCGCTCAGCCCGCTCGGGCGCTCATCCACGGCTGACGATGTGGCCCATGCCGTGCGCTTTGCGCTCGAAAACCGCTCGGTCACGGGCACGACCTTGCTGGTCGACGGCGGCCAGCACCTGATGAAGTTTGACCGCGACTTCTCCATGATGTGAGCACAGGCTCACCCTACAATCCATGAACCAAGCCATTGGCAACCAGACCCTGACCCTGACCGGGCTGCGCTTCGACGCCAACCTGGGCATCCTGGCGCACGAGAAAAACGCCCCGCAACCGATCCAGGTCGACGCCGAACTGAGCCTGGGCGTGCAGCCGCTGGCGCCGCGCGACGACGACATCGGCCATGTGCTCGACTACCGGCGCGTGCGCCAGATCATCATCGACGAGTGCACGGCCGAGCATGTGAACCTGCTCGAGAGCCTGATCGGCAAGCTGGCCCAGCGGCTGATGCAGTTGCCCGGCGTGCTGGGCGTGCGCGTGAAAATCGCCAAGCTTGAAATTTTTGACGACTGCGAAGTAGCGATCCGCATGCAAACAGGACAGTGGTGAACAACATGAACGCAACCCAAACCAGCTTGGAGACCAGCGCCTGGACGGGCGAAGACGCCGCAGCGCCCGCGCGCCCGGCGGCCGACTTCAAGATCGAGCGCGAAACGCACAAGCTCGAGAAGCGCCTGTGCCGCGAGGTCGGCCGCGCCGTCGTGCACTACAACATGATCGAGGACGGCGACAAGGTCATGGTCTGCATGTCGGGCGGCAAGGACAGCTACACCCTGCTCGACATCCTGCTCAAGCTCAAGGCCCGCGCGCCGATCCACTTCGACCTGATCGCGGTCAACCTCGACCAGAAGCAGCCCGGCTTTCCCGAGCATGTGCTGCCCGAATACCTGGCCAGCACCGGCGTGCCGTTCCACATCGAGAACGAGGACACCTACAGCATCGTCAAGCGCCTGATCCCCGAGGGCAAGACCACCTGCAGCCTGTGCAGCCGGCTGCGCCGCGGCATTTTGTACCGCGTGGCCGACGAGCTTGGCGCCACAAAAATAGCGCTCGGCCACCACCGCGACGACATCCTGCAGACGCTGCTGCTCAACATGTTCTTTGGCGGCAAGATGAAGAGCATGCCGCCCAAGCTGGTCAGCGACGACGGCCGCCATGTCGTGATCCGCCCGCTCGCCTTCGTCGCCGAAAAGGACACGCAGCGCTGGTCGCAGCACCGCAACTTCCCCATCATTCCGTGCAACCTCTGCGGCAGCCAGGAGAACCTGCAGCGCAAGCAGGTCGGCGAGATGCTGCGCGACTGGGAGAAGAGATTCCCCGGCCGCGTCGAAAACATGTTCAACGCGTTGCAGAACGTGGTGCCGAGCCACCTGCTCGACGGTGCGCTGTACGATTTCAAGGGCGCGCGCGCCACCGGCATCGCCGACGAGAACGGCGACAAGGCCTTCGACACCGAGGAGTTTGCCGCCGCGCCGGGCCTGCCCGGCGTGCAGGTGGTACGCATCACCTGAGACCAGCGCCGCGGCGTCCACCCCTTCCACCCAAGGAGCTGCCATGAAATGGATCCGATGGCCCCTGCTGTGCGCGGCGCTGGCGCTCGCCGGCTGCGCCAGCCAGCGCCTGGTCGACAGCGACGTGCAGTCGTTCTCGCGCCTGGCCGCCCTGCCCGCCACGCCCACCTACCGCTTCGAGCGCCTGCCCTCGCAGCAAGTCCAGGACGCCCAGCAATCGGCCATCGAGGCCCAGGCCACGCAGGCGATGTCCAAGGTGGGCCTGCGCTTCGATGCCACCGCGCCGTTTTACCGCGCGCAGGTCTACGCCCGCACCGAGCGCCAGCTGTCGCCCGACTGGTACGACCCCGGGTGGGGCTGGGGCGGCCTGGGCTGGGGCGGGCGCGGCTTCTATGGCGGCCTGTCGATGCGCTTTCCGCCGTCCACGCTGTACCGCCGCGAGGTCGGCCTGGTGCTGCGCGAGGCCGCCAGCGGCAACGTGGCCTACGAAACCCATGCGGTGCACGAAGGGCTCTGGAGCGACGACCCGGCCGTCTTCGGGGCCATGTTCGACGCCGCGCTCAGCGGCTTTCCGCTGCCGCCGCCCGGGCCGCGCCGCATCAATGTAGAGATCCCACGCTGATGGACGCCACCCGCATCATTGCCGTGCGCCACGGCGAAACCGCCTGGAACGTAGACACGCGCATCCAGGGCCACCTCGACATCCCGCTCAACGACACCGGCCTGTGGCAGGCGCGCCAGCTCGGTCTGGCGCTGGCGGGCGAGCCCGTGGGCGCCATCTATGCCAGCGACCTGCAGCGCGCGCACGCCACGGCCCAGGCCGTGGCCGAGACCACGGGCGCGCCGCTGACGCCCGAACCCGGCCTGCGCGAGCGCAGCTTTGGCGAGCTGCAGGGCCGCACCTTCGCCGAGATCGAGGCCGAGCTGCCCGAGCAGGCGCGGCGCTGGCGCAAGCGCGACCCGCACTTCGCGCCCGAAGGCGGCGAGTCGCTGACCGCGCTGCGCGCGCGCATCGCCGCCACCGTGCAGCGCCTGGCCGCGCGGCACTGCGGCGAGCTGGTGGTGATGGTGGCGCACGGCGGCGTGCTCGACGTGCTCTACCGCCTGGCCACGGGCCAGGAGCTGCAGGCGCCGCGCACCTGGCAGCTGACCAACGCCGCCATCAACCGCCTGCTCTGGACGCCGGACGGCCTGACGCTGGTCGGCTGGGCCGACACCCAGCACCTCGACCAGGCCAGCCGCGATGAAACCCTTACCTGACGCGCTGCGCACCTGCCTGGGCCAGGGCGTGGACGCCATCGACACGCCCGCGCTGGTCGTCGACCTCGACGCGATGGAGCGCAACATCGAGCGCATGGCCGGCTTTGCGCGCCAGCACCGGGTGCGCTGGCGCCCGCACGCCAAGATGCACAAGAGCGCCGAAATCGCCTTGCTGCTGCAGCGCGCCGGCGCCACCGGCGCCTGCGTGCAGAAAACCGCCGAAGCCGAGGCCCTGGCCGCAGGCGGCGTGCGCGACATCTTCATCAGCAACGAGGTCATCGCGCCGCACAAGCTGCTGCGCGTGGCGCGCCTGGCCGCGCAGCTGGCGGCGCAGGGCGGGCACCTGGCCCTGGCGGTGGACAGCCTGGAGGGCATTGCGCGCCTGGCAGCGGCGATGGACCAGGCCGGCAGCGGCGCCGGCATCGATGTGTTCGTCGAGATCGACGTCGGCCAGGGCCGCTGCGGCGTGCCGCCCGGCGCACCCGCAGTGGCACTGGCCCAGGCCGTGGCGCGCCATGCGCGGCTGCGCTTTGCCGGCCTGCAGGCCTACCACGGCCGCGCGCA
>NZ_MWOM01000073.1:0-17240 GCF_012931925.1 Acidovorax sp. SRB_24 | reverse complement strand
AGGGCGGCGGGGCGTCGCAGCGCAGCGGCGGTTAAAGGAAACGGGGAGGGCATGGGCGTCTTGGGGAGTGAAAGCATTAGCCGGCCGGCTTGCCGGTGGACTGGCGCAGCGCTTCGCCGTTGGCCAGCATGCGCTGCAAAAACTGCAGCAGCTGTTGCCATTCACCGTGGCTGAAGTCGCTCAGGTGGCCGTTGAGCACCTCGGCGAGCGCGCCCGGCACCTTGGCGGCGACCTCGCGGCCCGCATCCGTCAGCACCAGGTGCACCACGCGGCGGTCCGCGGTCGAGCGCTCGCGGCGCACCAGGCCTTTGGCCTCGAGGCGGTCGAGCGCGCGCGTCATGGCGCCGGGGTCGATCTCCAGGTCGCGCGCGAGACTGGCCACGGTGTTGCTCTCGCAGCGCATGAGCTTGTAGAGGGGCAGGTACTGCACATAGGTCAGGTCGTGCGCGGCAAGCTGCGCATCGGCCTGCGACAGGATGGAGCTGAGCACCTTGCGCATCAGGTAGCCCACGCTCTGGTCGGGCGTGTACTGGCCGGGCTCATAGAAAGGGCGGGGCGCCGCAGCGGGTTGGGACATGGCGCGCAATTTACTTGCCTAGACAATGATTGTCTCGACATGAATTGATGCCCGGGAGCCCTGCGGGGTTTTTTTGCCGCCGCGCCGACAGGGATCGGATACCTTGGGGCGGGGCATATTCGCTATTTAATCGATAGCTTTCCGCGCTTGTTGGTATTGGTCTGGAGGTACTTTGGAATCCAAACTCAGGCGAGCCGCACCACCGCCACGATCGCCACGCCGATCCACAGGTTGACCACCACCCAGGTGCGGATGCTCGCCAGCGCCTGGCCACCCGCCGCCCAGTCCGACGCGGCGGCGGCGCGCTGCAGGCGCTTGAATAGCGCAAAGCGGATGTGGCCAAAAATCGCCATCATCACCAGGCCCAGCGTGGCCATCACGGTCCACGACAGCGGCATCGAAAACTGCCCGCCCGACTGCACGGCCTCCTTGGCGACGCGGCCGATCATCCACAGCCCCGTGCCCAGCACCAGCACCACCGCGGCCCCAATGGCGGCAAAAAAGCGCTGCAGCACGCCCAGCATCAGCGGCACGCGCAGCGCGGGAGGCAATGTCTGCGCGGCCGGGCGCAGGAAGAAATGGGCGAACACCATGCCGCCGATCCAGACGATGAGGGCCAGCAGGTGGATGAGCTTGAGGGTGGCGTAGAGCATGGGGGAGCTTTCAAAAGAGGCCCTGGTGGGGCGGGATGCATGGATGTCGGGGCCGGCCGACGCAGCCTGCCGGCCGTGGCGGGGACGGCTTCAGGCGGCCGTGCTGGCGCCGCCGTGGGAGCTCGGGTGGGGCGCGGGCGTGCTCACGGGCCGCCACGCGGCGGGAGCGGCGTTTCTCTTGCACTGGTACATCGCCGCGTCGGCGTGGGCCAGCAGCGTGGTGGCTTCGCTGCCGTGGTCGGGGTAGACCGCGACGCCAATGCTCGGGACGATGGCCACGCGCTGGCCTGGCAGCGTAAAGGGCGCGGCAAATGCGGCCAGGATCTTTTGCGCCACGTTGTCTGCGTGGCCGCTCGACGGGCCGCTTTCGAGCAGCACCACGAATTCGTCGCCGCCCAGGCGCGCGACCGTGTCCGAACTGCGCACGCAGCCGAGCAGCCGCTGGGCGACTTGTTGCAACAGCAGGTCGCCCGCAGCGTGGCCGAGGGTGTCATTGACCTGCTTGAAGTGGTCCAGGTCCAGGAACAGCAGCGACAGCCGCGTGTGGTCGCGCCGCGCCCGGGCCAGCGCGGTGCGCAGGCGGTCGAGAAAGAGCTGGCGGTTGGGCAGCTCGGTGAGCTGATCGAACTGCGCCATGTGCTGCAGCCGGGCATGCATCTGCTTGCGCTCGATGGCAAACGCGATCTGCGCGGACACGAACTGCAGCAAATCCCTGTCCTTCTCGGTGTAGCGCGCGTCCTCGCCATAGCCCTGCAGCACCAGCGCGCCGATGGCGCCGCGCTGCGTTGCCAGGGGCACGCCGAGCCAATAGGGCGCCGCTGCCGCCGCTGCCTCCGCTGCGCCAGCGGTCTCGGGCGTGACCAGCAAGGTCTGCCCGCTGCGGATGACCTGGGCGCACAGCGCGTCCGCGCCCAGCGGCAGTGGCGGGGGCGCCGCATGGCGTTCGTTCACGTGATAAGGAAAGCTCAGCTCGTCGCGCTCGGCGTCGTACAGCGCCACGGCAAAGTTCTGTGCCGCCAGTAGGCCGCCCAGGGTCTGGTGGATGCGCTCGAACAGCGCCAGCAGGTCTTCGGCCGTGTGGGCCGCCTCGGAAATCGCGTACACGGCGGCCTGCAGCGCCTCGGTGTGCTTGCGCTCGGTGACGTCGTGCGCCACAGCCACGCGCACCTGCTCGGTCTCCACCCAGCGCGCGGTCCAGCGGATGTGCGCGATGCGGCCGTCCTTGCGCACGTAGCGGTTCTCGAAGCCCAGTTGCAGCCCGCCGTCCGTCACGCGCTGCGCTTCCTGCCGCGTGAGCTCGCGGTCGTGCGGGTGCACCAGATCGAACATGCGCAGACCCACGGCCTCTTCGGGGGCGTAGCCAAAAATGCGCTCGAATGCCGCACTCACAAAAACGATGCGGCTTTCGACATCGACGATGCAGACGGCGTCGAGCAGCAGGTCTGCGAGGTTGGTGGACAAAAGGCGGTGCATGGCGGCGGAGCGAGAAGACATTTTCAGGGCGCGGCGCAGCGGGCGGTGGGGCGGGAAATGGAGCGGACGGGCATCGCGGCATTGTGCCCGCCTGGCGTGACAAGCGTGCGGCCAGGGCTGGCTGCGGGCAAGGCAGAATGCCATGTGCCCGCCGGCAGAGCGCCGGCCTTCCACCGACCGCCGACCGCGCCATGGACAAACACTACCTCACCCCCCTTTTCACGCCAGTGTCCATCGCCGTGCTGGCTGGCAGCTCCGAGGCCCCCGAGCAGCTCACGCCCCAGGCGCGGGCCGTGCACAGCGCGCTGCGGGCACAGAAGTTCAAGGGCACGCTGCAGTTTCTCGATGTCCACACCAGCGGCACGCTGGCCGACCTGGCGCAGCGGCGCGCCGACCTCACGGTCATTGCCCTGCCGGCGCAGGACCTGCCGGCAGCGCTGGAGGTGGCCGCGCGCATTGGCTCGCGCGCGGCGCTGGTCATCTCCAGCGGGGTGGGCGCGGCCGAGGCCGCAGAGCTGAAGAAAATCGCCCAGCGCGAGGGCATCTACCTGCTCGGCCCCAACAGCATGGGCCTGCAGCGCCCGGTCTTGGGCCTCAACGCCAGCGCGGTCGGTCCACTGGCCAATGCCGGCCCGCTGGCGCTGGTGTCGCAGTCGGGGGCGCTGACCTCGGCCATCCTGGACTGGGCCGGCAACAACGGCGTCGGCTTTTCGTCGGTGGTGTCGCTCGGGCCCGAAACGGCGCTCGACATCGCGCAGGTGCTCGACTTCCTGGCCAGCGACCCGCACACGCAAAGCATCGTCGTCTACCTCGAAGGCATCTCGAATGCGCGCGAATTCATGAGCGCGCTGCGCTCGGCCGCACACGCCAAGCCGGTGGTCGTGCTCAAGGCCGGGCGCAAGCCGGCCGGCAACCGCGCGGCGCTCACGCACAGCGCGGCCATCGTCGGCAGCGACGACGTGTTCGATGCCGCCCTGCGGCGCGCGGGCGCGGTGCGCGTACGCTCGTTCGTGGAATTGTTCTCGGCCGCCAAGTGCCTGGCCTCGCGCTACCGCGCCGTCGGCCCGCGCCTGGCCATCGTCACCAACGGTGGCGGCCCGGGGGTGCTGGCGGCCGACTGGGTCAATGAAATCGGCCTCGACCTGGGCACGCTGCAGGGGCCGCGCGCGCAGGCGCTGGCGCCACAGCTGCCCCCGCTTGCCTCGCTCAGCGACCTGATCAATTTATCGGAAGACGCCACGCCGGCGCACTACCAGCTGGCGGTCGAGGCGGCCAGCGCCGAGCCCTTGGTCGACGGCGTGCTGGCGATTTATTCGCCGCGCAGCAACGCCGATGCCAGCGGCGTGGCGCGCGCGCTGGCGCAGACCGCACGCCAGATGTCCAAGCCGCTGCTGACCTGCTTCATGGGCGATGCCCAGGTGGTGCCGGCGCGCGCTGTGCTGCGCGAGGCGGCGCTGCCGGCCTTCCGCACGCCCGAGGCGGCGGTGGGCGCGTTTGGCGACATCGCCTCGTTCTACCAAAACCAGAAGATGCTGCAGCAGACGCCGACCTCGCTGAGCGCGCTGGCCAAGCCCGACATCGCCGGCGCGCGCCTGCTGATCGAGAGCGTGCTGGCCGAGCAGCGGCATGTGTTGACCGAGATCGAATCCAAGACGCTGCTGGCGGCCTTCCACATCCCCGTGACGCAGACCGTTCTGGCGCGCAGCGCCAACGAGGCCATGATGATCGCCACGCAGCTGGGCTTTCCGGTGGCGCTCAAGATCGATTCGCCCGATGTGGCGCACAAGTCCGACGTGGGCGGCGTGGCGCTCGATATCCGCAATGGCTCGGCGGCGCGCGACGCCTACAACGACATGGTGCAGCGCGTGGCGCACGCGCAGCCCGGCGCGCGCATCAACGGCGTGAGCGTGCAGCGCATGGCGCGCGGCCAGCGCGGGCGCGAAATCTGCATCGGCATGGTCAGCGATGAGCCGTTCGGCCCGGTCATCACCTTTGGCGCGGGCGGCACCATGATCGAGCTGATCAACGACCGCGCGATGGAGCTGCCGCCGCTCAACCAGTACCTGGCGCACCACCTGATCGAGCGCTCGCGCGTGGCGCAGACGCTGGGCGAGTGGCGCAACGCCCAGGCCGTGAACCGCGAGGTGCTGGAGCAGACGCTGCTGCGCGTCTCGGAGATGGTGTGCGCGCTGCCCTCGCTGCGCGAGATGGACATCAACCCGCTGATCGTCGACGAGTTCGGCGCGGTGGCGGTCGACGCGCGCATCGTCATCGGGCACGCGCAGGACAGCAGCGGCTTTGGCCATCTGGCCATACCGCCGTACCCGGCGCAGTACGAGCATGTCTGGCCGCTGCGCGACGGCGGCCAGTACACCGTGCGCCCCATCCGCCCCGACGATGCGCCGCAGCTGCAGGCGCTGGTGCAGGGCCTGTCGCCGCAGAGCCGCTACTTTCGCTTCGTGTCATCGCTGGTCGAGCTGCCGCCCTCGATGCTGGCGCGCTTTGCGCTGATCGACTACGACCGCGAGATGGCGCTTGCCGCCATCTTCCGTGAGCGCCAGGTGGCCGCCGACGGCACCGTGACCGAAACCGAGCGCCTGGTGGGCGTCTCGCGCTACGTCACCAACCCCGACCACAGCAGCTGCGAGTTCGGCCTGGTGGTGGCCGACGATTTCAACGGCAAGGGACTGGGCTCGCGCCTGATGCTCAGCATCATGGACGTGGCGCGTGACCGCGGCCTGGCGGAAATCGAAGGCCTGGTGCTGGCCAACAACACCAGCATGCTGCGCCTGATGCGCAATCTGGGTTTTGCCATCAAGCCTTTTGCCGAGGATGCCGACTTCAAGCTCGTGACGCACCGGCTGTGAATGGATTCCCTGCGCGCCCTTGGCAGCGCCGTTGCGCTTGCCCGTCGTCCAGTGGCGGAGCACGGTCGGGAGCGCGGAAAGCCGTGCGCGTGTCGCATTGCCACACGCATCGGTGGCACCGCCAGTGCTTTTGTGCTCTTTAAATGAGAGCTTCTAGCGCTTGATGGGCCTGCGTTAGAGGCCTATTTCATGATTTATTCGGAGGGCATGGCGGCCGCCGTCCAGATGCCTTGTGGGCTGCGCTGTCACCGTGCCGCGACCGGGTCGAAGCCAAAAAACGAGGCCGCAGACTGCATCTCCGGCAGCACATAGACCACGCCCGGCGCATGGCCCAGGTGGGGCAGCACAAAGCGGTCATAGAACGCGGCGGGCACGTTCACGCAGCCGTACGAGATGCGGTTGTCTGCCGGCGTGGCGCTGGCCAGGCGCTGCAGGCGGCGCTCGGCCGGGTTGGTTGCGCGCACGCGGTGCAGCGAGACCGCGTCGTCGTAGTCGATCCAGACAATGTCCTCGCCCTGCAGGTTGCGCCCCGGCTCGGAGACAAAGCGCCCGGCAGGCGTGGTGCGCTCGTGCGGTGCGATGCGGGACATGGGCCGCTCGCCGATGCCGGGCACCGCGCGGTCGCCCCGCGCCAGGCCCAGCAGCACGGGGGCTGATGCCTGGAGCGTGCCGTCGGCGCTGAACACATGCACCGCGGCAGCGCGCTTGTCCACCAACACGAATGGCAGCCGCGCGTTGTTGCCGCTGCGCCGCACCCAGTGGGCCACCGCGCGCGCCTCGGACGAAAGCGCGGGCTGCGCCGCGGTCGTTGCGCGGGGAATGGTGGCGCTGCCGCCGGCCGGTGCCGCCTGCGCGGCGCCGCCGCACCCGGCCGCCACAGCCGCCAGCACCGTGCACGCACGGATCCAATGGAGCCAAGAAGAGGAGCAGGGCAGTGTCATGGGAAAGGGCAACGAAACGTCAGATTCACGATTCTGTGGCGCACGCAGGTGGCGCAGCATTCCACACAATTCACAAAAAAGCGGCCATCTCGTGTGAAATGGCCGCCCGTCGAACGGCTATCAAACCGCCAAGGTCAGTGTCTACTATGCCAGAGCGCTCGGGGCGGTGCGCCCCGGCGCGTGCCTGGCCGGCCGGTGCACTGCCGATCAGCGGTACACGTGCTCGCCGCGGTTGTTGCGCCACTCGTTTTCGAGATAGGCGGCGTCGTCGTCCGACTTGGTGCGCAGACCCATCAGAATGCCGCCGCGCTTGATGCCTTCTTCATAGTGCTTGACGCGCTCTTCGGGAATGTTCCAGCCGATCAGTGCGCCGATCAGGCCACCACCGGCGGCACCCGCTCCAGCACCTGCGGCGGCCGCTGCCAGCGGGCCGGCAATCACCAGACCCAGGCCGGGCAGTGCCAGCGTCGTGCCCACGGCGGCAATGGCCGCGATCACCGCGCCCACGGTGCCGCCAATGGCGCCGCCAATGCCTGCGCCCTCGGCTGCCTTGTTGCCCAGCTCGGTTTCCCTGCCCGCGGTCGTGTCGCCAAAGTGGCGGGTGCGGGTTTCATCGGACATCACCAGGTTCACGTCGTCCTTGGAGTAGCCGCGGGTGTTCGCTGCGTTGTATGCGGCCTCGGCACTGTCGCGGTCGGGGAACAGGCCCGTCACAAGCTTGCCCGAGGGGGTGGTTGTGGTGGTCGTGCCGGTGGTGGAGTTGATGCCGGTCGTGTCGGTGGTCGGGTTGTAAGGCGTGTTCATGGCTTTTCCTCTCAGGTCAACAGGGATGAAAAAAGGCTGGGACGGGGTACAGCAAGGCCGTCAGTTGCGGTCTGCACGGGCGCGCCGGGTGCCATAGGCGCCCATGCGCTGGCCACTGCTGTTCATGTCGGAGCTCATGGCGCCCGTGGTGTTGTTGGTGTTGGTGTCCATGTTCGATGCACTGGAGCCCGTTCCCATCGATCCGCTGGTGCTGCCGGACATGCCCGCATTGCCAGTCGTGCCGGTGGTGGTGTTGGTAGTGCTAGTGCCGGTGCCGGTGCCGGTGCGGTTCTGGACCTGGTTGGCGGCGTCCCGGGCGCGGTCGGCGGCTGACTGGTCGGTGCGCACCACGGTGCCGGTGTCCGAGCGCGGCACAGCGTTCTGGGTGGCTTGGGACGCGTCTTGCGGTGTGACACCGACCGAGGCAGGAGGCTGTGTGCTCGTACTCGGGGTCGTCTGGGCGAAGGCGCCGCTGGCTGCCAGCGCCAGGGCTGCGCCCACTGACATGGCTTTGATCGATGCGTTCAACATGGCTTTCTCCTTGTCCGAAAGTGGGTAAACGAACCAGAAGCAGGCCGCAGGGCGCGGTGGGGAACGGTGTGCCACGGGGGCGGTGGCCTGTTCCCAGTTCGAACTTTCAGTGTGCTACCCGGCGCTGTCCGGGCCAGCGGAAAAAGCGCCCGTGAGCGTGTAGGAGATATCCGCCAGCTTGGATGGCTCCCCGGCCGCGAGGACGCCACTAGACGCTGATGCCTGTTGGACCAGGGATGTTTTGCCAATTTACCTTAGTAGATTTGTACTACCCATGCGCCTAAAAAAAGGCGCTTTGGCCTAATCAAAAAAGGGCTCAATGCCCATGCTCCCATTCCTTGCGTGGCTATATTTAATTTATCCGCAAGAGCATTGTCTCCAGGTGGAGTGAATAAAAATCAAAAATATACCAAACTGGAGATATATATGCAATCAGTCGGCCATCTGTTGCATGCCGTTGTGGAGTTTTTAAAGGGCGAGTCCGGCGTATCGCTTATAGAGTGCATATTAATAGGGGCTATTATCGCGGTGGTTAGCGCACTTTCGTTTCTCGCGCTGTCCAAAGAAATGCAAGGGTAGATCATGCAAGAATTTTATTCTTTAATGGAACTCCTGGTGGCGCTCATCAAGGATCCGCGCACCGCCGTTCTGTTTATATTTCTGGTAGCGGCTTCTGTGAACGACTATCGTACCTACAAGATTCCCAATTGGTTAACTGTCAGCGGTATTATTTTTGGATTGATTTACAGCGCGATAGTGCCGTTTTCACGCGACCATGGATTTTTTTGGGCATTGGGAGGGCTCGTGCTGGGGTTTTTGATCATGCTTCCCTTATACGCATTGAGAGTGATGGGTGCCGGGGATGTCAAGTTAATGGCCATGGTGGGTGCTTTCCTGGGTGTGACCGATATCTTGTATGCCGTCATTTTTTCATTCATTGTGGGTGGTATAGCCGCATTGGCGTTTGCGCTATATGCCAAGGCATTGGTACGCATGCTGCTTAATGTCAAGGACACTGTGCAAATGGTGGTGATTTCGGCCGTTGGCGGTTTCAAGCCGGAAGTGCAGATAGATGCACAAAAATCGGTAGGAAAACTGCCGTATGGCATCTGCATCAGTATTGGAACAATGACGTACGCCGTGGCAAAGCAACTAGGTTACGCATAAATCGTTCACTCAAGCCCATGAAAGACAGCAATGAAAAATATTAAAGCCCTCGGATTGTTGTTTCTTGCCTTGATGGTCGGTCTGGCAGCGGCAGTCTATGCAGCAGGCTGGGCAGCACGGCAATCGAATATTGCCTCCCACAAAGTCGTCGTCGCTGCGGTCGATATTGAAATGGGCAGCAAGATCAATCCGCAAATGCTGACATCGACGGACTGGCCCAGCGGTTCCATCCCGGAAGGCTCTTTCAAGGACATCAACGAACTGCAGGACCGGGTCGTCAAAGTCAGCGTGCTGAGAGGCGACGCGGTGCTGGAGCGCAAGCTGGCCCCTGCAGGTACCCAAGGCGGTCTTTCGGCCGTCATTGCCGAAGGCAAGCGGGCGATGACCGTGCGCGTCAATGACGTCGTCGGCGTGGCCGGCTTCGCTCTTCCTGGAAATTACGTCGATGTCATGGTCAATGCCCAGCAAGACAAGGGCAAGGGCGAAGAAGGCAAACAGATCAGCAAGACCGTGCTAGAGCATGTGCTGGTGTTGGCCGTGGCCCAGGAGTCAAGCCGGGACGACACCAAACCCAAGGTTGTCAGCGCCGTCACCCTGGAGCTGTCGCTCGAAGACTCCGAAAAACTCGACCTGGCCCGCAGTGTCGGCACCCTGTCATTGGTATTGCGCAACCAGATTGACAAGAAAACCGTAGCGACCTCCGGCATTACGAAGAGCCAGCTTTTCGGCGAAAAGGAAGTGGCACCCGCCGCCATGAAAGTGGCAGCTACCACGACGCCTGTTAACAAGCCAAGAGCAGTGATAGCCAGACCGGCCGCGCAGCCAGCGGCCGAATGTGTCGAAGTGATTCAGAACGGTTCCCGATTTATCAACTGTTTCTAAATAAAAAAAGAGGGAGCAAATAAAAATGCATAAAAAATATAAGAGCCTGATTTTTCTTGTCGTGTTGGCCCTGACCGGCCAATCGTTCAGCCAAGACAAAGCAGTTGCAGCCACTCATCCGACCACGAACCCGACCGTCGACCAAACACCACGCGCGACGTCAGGTTTAAAGCCCTGTATTGGCGAGGCGAGGGTCGACCCTCCCACCTACATGGCGCTCGGCAAGTCGCGCGTCATACAGCTGGATTACCCCGCATCCCGCATGCTCGTCGGCGGGCATTCATTCAGCCGCGCAGGTCGGGCGGTTTCGGCTAACGATAAGGCGGTCCCCGGAATGCCAGCCAATGCACCGGCAGTGCCAGCTTCAACACAAGGCTCGGATGGCGTGGCAGATGTGGAGATCACGTTGCTCAGCCCCAGAGAACTGTTCTTTCTGGGCAAAAAAGCCGGCTCCATGAACGTGATCCTGCAGAGTGCCGATGGCCGTTGCGTGGTCAAGGACATCATCGTCACCATTGATCCGGACACGCTGCAGTCCAAGCTCGCCGAGTTGATGCCTGAAGAAACCGGCATCAAGGTCAAAGGCGCCGAGAACGCCATTGTGCTGACCGGCCGGGTCAGCGACGCCATCAGGCTCGACGAAGTGATGAGCCTGGCCACCGCCTACGGCGACGGCAAAAAGGTCGTCAACCTGTTGCGCATCTCGACGCCGCAGCAAGTCATGCTGGAGGTCAAGATTGCCGAGGTCAGCAAGACCTTGCTCGATAAATTCGGTGCCAGTGTCGCCGTCAACCGCTCGAGTGATGGCGGCGCCAACAGCTTCTCCTTGCTGTCCAATTTCTTGAGCAATGGCGGCGGATTGCTGCAGGCGCTGCGGGTCGGCAGAACGGCGCTCAATCTCGATGGCCAGAAAGACGATGGCCTGGTGCGGGTGCTGGCCGAGCCCAACATCATGGCCATCAGTGGCCAATCCGCCAGCTTCCTGTCGGGCGGCAAGATTTTCATTCCGGTCGCGCAGACCAGAGACGCTGGCGGCACCACTATCACGCTGGAAGAAAAGGAGTTCGGCATCGGCGTCAAGTTCACGCCGACCGTGCTCGATGGCACCCGGGTCAATCTGAAAATGGTGTCGGAAGTCTCTGACTTGTTGCAGACCGGCTCGCCTTTCACCAGCGTCAACGGCGTGACCTCTATCTTGCCTTCGCTCACGGTGCGCCGGGCCGATACCACGGTGCAACTCAACGACGGCCAAAGCTTCGTGATTGCCGGACTGATCAAGAACAACCTCACCGAAACCATCAAGCGCTTTCCCGGCCTGGGAGAAGTGCCGGTCATGGGCGCCTTGTTCCGCAGTACCGAATTCCAGAATGACCAGACCGAGCTGCTGTTCATCGTGACCCCCCGGCTGGTCAAACCGCTGGCGGAAATGCCCAGGCTGCCGACCGACAACCATGTGGTGCCGAGCCGCGCTGAAGTGATTTTCAATGGCAGTTTGGAAGGTGCATCGCCAGCAATAGCTCCAGCGGTAATTCCTACTACTCCAGCGCCCGCAACTGCTCCCGACCTTCGCAACTAGTCCAGTAAGAGGGAAAAATCATGAACACGCCTGCAATCGCCCTGCTGCTCATCCTGCTGACAGGGTGCGCCTCCGTGACGCCCAACTACGACGCGAAGTTTGGCGATGCCGTTCGTGAAGCCAAGCTGAAAATGATTATTAACCCTGACGCTGGCAGAAATCCAGATCAGGTGCTGGGAATGGATGGCAAATCGGCTAGGGAGTCGATGATTCTTTACCAGGGAACTTATAAGGCGCCACCGCCAGCGGTTAATGTGATCAATATTGGGGGAGGAATTGGAGGAGGTAAATAGCAACCCATAAGCCACGGGTTGAATTATTAAAAAATATAAGGCAAGGCTATTTATTTAAATGTTTTATTTTTGCAAATCAGTGGACAGGAGGGTGACCCATGTAGTGAAACTAATTTTATTGCCGCAGTGGATTATTTAAATTTTCAATTAACTTTAAGAGGCTCTCAAATGAATCAATTCCTCGCTCAAGTCAACAGATCCATCCGTTCCTTTGCAAAGGAGGAGGAAGGTGCTCAAGTGGTCGAATACGCGCTGATCATCGCAGTAGTCTCGATTGGATTGGTTTTGGCACTTGCCGGCCCATCTCCTAGTCTCAAGGATGGCTTTGCAAGTTTTGTCACTCGCGTCGGAGCTTGCTTAACCGGTGCCGCTACCGGCTGCTGACCGAACGCAGTATAAAAATGGCAGTGGCTTCGCAATCTTTAATGATCGCGAATCCACTTGCCTGAAAACTGTAACCTCAAGATTATCTATTTAATTCAGAATGGACCTGATGCGAATCGCTGACTTTTGTCTTCGTGAAGAGGGTTCGTGTTCGCAAAATTTATAAAAGAAGAAAATGGTGCCCAGGTGATTGATTATGCATTGATTATTTAAATTATCTAGATTGGCCTCGTTTTGGCACTCCAGCCTTCGACGATAGGCGCCAGCTTTTGGTCTTTATTAGTTGTGTCACCGCAGGCCTGACAACGGGCCATGTATCAAGTTTCATAACCGTCTTGCAACAGCGCGAAGAGGAGGCATTCTCATGCGTAGCCTAGCCAATCGCCACCAGCAGCAGGGGGCTGTCATCGTCACCGTCGCACTGCTCTTGCTCTTCTTGCTGGGGTTCATAGGTATTGCGCTGGATTTTGGCCGCCTTTTTATTGTCAAGTCAGAATTGCAAACGGCCATGGACAGCTGCGCGCTCGCTGCGGCCCAGGAGCTCGACTTACAGCCCACTGCCATCGACCGGGCCAAAAGCGCGGGCCTGACCGCCGGCAACCTGAACCGCGTCAACTTACAGTCCGTGAACTGGAGCGGGAAGGGGCAATTGGCGGCCGCCGAAATCACTTTTAAGGATTCGGCCTATCTGACCACGACAGACCCCACAGTTTCCCAGTACGTGCAGTGCCAGCACATTCAGCCCGCCATCCAGATGTGGCTGATGCAAGCGATGGGCGCCTTCTCCGGCAACACCACCGATTTCCCTAGTACCCGTAACGTGATGGCCAGTGCCGTTGCGACGCGTGCTCACGGTCAGACCACCTGCCCGATACCGGTGGCTTTCAAGCGCAAGGAATGTCCCGCTGGTTCTGGAGTAGCTTGCCCGGCACCGAACTACGGTTTGACTCCCGGAGAGTGGGTCACTGTACTGACAACTCAGGGTGCGACCCCGGGCGGTTACATCGGCTGGGCGAACCTTGATGGCTCGAACAGTGCGTCGGAGACAAGGGCGGAAATGAATGGCAAATGCGGCACCCGCGTCAACGACGTGCTAGGCACGCCAGGCACGCAGACAACGATTGCCGAAGACTGGAACTACCGTTTTGGCATCTATAAGAAGCTGCCTGACTTCAGGACAGATCCGAGCTACATGCGTCCGGATTTCAGCGGCTACTCGTACACAGCGACTAACTGGAAAAACACAGTTGCAATCAACGGTGATTTTCATAACAACGCCTGGAATGGAACACCCGCTGCGGGATCACATGCAACGGCCCAGAACTTCGTGACCAAACGGGCGAGTTTCGGCGCCTGCGCACCCAACGGCAATCTCAAGGGGGCTAACAGCTGCGAGTCAATTACCGGCATCAGCTTGAACAGCTTCAAGGATCTGGCCGCTTCCGGAAACGGCCCCTCAAGCCACGGGGCCTGGGGAACCAACCGGCGCATCGTCACGGTGCCCGTCACCGATAACAGCAATAAAGTTATCGACTTCCTCTGCATGCTCATGCTGCAGCCGCTCAGCATTCCGATGGCTAACGTGAAGCTTGAGTTCATTGGAAACGCGAGTCTTCTGACAAGCCCCTGCAGCTTCAGTGGCATGCCCGGCGGTGCGGCCGGGCCGCTGGTGCCTGCCCTAGTCCGATAGGAGTAAGACCATGAATGAACGACAAAAAGGCGTGGCACTGGTTGAATTTGCACTGATCCTGCCATTCCTGCTACTGCTATCTATCATTACCACCGAGTTTGGCCGGGCAATGTACCAGTACAACACGCTGACAAAATCCGTACGTGATGCCGCCCGCTATCTGTCGCTTCAGACCCCAGGCACAAAAATTACCGAGGCCCGGAACCTCATCGTGTATGGAAGTCTTTCCAACACAGGAAAACCACTGGCCATCGGCCTCAAGACCACGCAAGTGCCGGATCCGATCTGGGAGACCGCCGGAACCAATCCGGTGATCAACACCGTCACCGTGCGCATCCAGGGCTACACCTTCAATTCACTGTTTCCCAGTGTCTTTGGCATCCCCTTCGGCGCGATCCGTTTCTCCGACGTCACCGCCACCATGAGGAGCTATTTATGAATACCGCTCTTAAATTACGGCAATCGGGCGCCACCGCGGTCGAGTTCGCGTTGGTGCTGATCATTTTCCTGACGTTCCTGTTGGGGATCATCGACTTCAGCCGAATGCTTTTCACCTGGAATGCAGCAAACGAAGCCACCAGATTAGGAGCGAGGTATGCAGTCGTTTGCGATGACACCGGAAATTCAGCCCAGGTTCTTTTAAAAATGAAGGCGATATTGCCGCAGATCCAGACCATCAACCTCGACTGGATACCTGTGGGTTGTACACCAGCCACTTGCGAAGGCGTCACCCTGACGATTACAAACCTCGATTACCAATGGATTTCCCCCATCGCAGGAATTGCGAAACTGTCAGTCATCCGGATGCCTTCTTTTTCCACCTTCCTGACGCGAGAAATCATGCGGCAAGACCCGAACAGCGGCACCATCTGTTCATAATATTTAGGTAAGTCACCATGAAAATCGCCCTCATATCCCCTAACAAGAATCATCTGCAAGAAATGAGCAAGGTGCTTCAAGCGCATTCGCACGCCGTCACGCTCTTTGATGGTGGAAAAAGCAGAATGCGCACGGTGGCCGAACAGGAGCAGCCGGACCTTATGCTGGTGGATGGCATGTGCTGCGATCCGCATGAACTGGTTCAAGTCGAATATGTCACTACCCACCATCCCAAAATCGCGGTCATTCTGCTCTGCGCGACCCAGACGCCGGAGTTCCTGATCAACTCAATGCGGGCGGGCGTGCGCGAAGTTCTGCCTTCACCGGTGACCGCGGACGCGCTGGAGGCCGCAGTCAGCCGCATTGCGGCCAAGTTGATCAGCACCAAACCCAAGGGCCTGGGCAAGGTACTGGCTTTCATACCCTGCAAAGGCGGAAGCGGGGCCACGTTCATAGCGACCAATCTGGCTTACCAGCTGGCAGAAACGAACACGGTTCTGCTGGTGGATCTGAATCTGCAATTTGGCGATGCCCTGTCTTTCGTGCACGACGGCGAGCCAGCTTCCACTTTGGCGGATGTAGCCCATGACATCAGTCGTCTGGATGCGTCTTTCCTTTCCGCCAGCACCGTCAAAATTTCTGCCAACTACAGCATTCTGGCGGCGCCTGAAGACCTGACGAAAGCGATGGAGATCAAGCCCGAGCATATTGATGCCATCCTGGGTTTGGCTGTGACCCAGTATGACTTTGTGCTGCTGGACATGGGCCGTAATCTGGACACACTGGCCATCAAGGCCTTGGACCGGGCTTACCGCATCTTTCCGGTGTTGCAGGCCGGACTGCCCGGAATCCGAAATGCAAGCAAGCTCTTGGCTGTCTTCAAGTCGCTGGGTTACCCGGAAGACAAGATCGAGATGATCGTCAACCGCTTTGAAAAAGGGGGAGACATCAGCCTTGATGGCATTCAGCGCTCGCTCGGCACTGTCAGCCTGCGTACCGTGCCCAATTCGTACAAAGAGGTGAATGCGTCTATCAACCAGGGCGACGCCCTGGCCGAAATGGCCTCTTCCAATACGGTGGCAAAAAGTTTGGCGGAGTTTGCCGTGTCGCTCAGCCCGAAGCAGGAAGACAGCCGTAGTTTGCTGGGGCGTTTGTTTCGGCGGGCATGAAGTGCAGCGCTGCCCTTGGTTTTTTTCCATTGAATGGGAGTTAAAAAATGTCCTTCCGAGACAAACTCAATGCCGTCGCTGCAGAACCCATTGCGCCGCGGCCGCTTCATGCCGTCAACGATGCAAATCAGGGCCACGTGGCCAGTGAGGCCTACAAGGTATTGAAGGGCCAGATGCACCTGAAGCTGGTCGAAAAGTTTGACTTGGCGGCGCTGGAGAATTTGTCGCCCGTCGTGCTGCGCCAGGAAATCGCCACCATGGTGGAACGCCTGCTCATTGAGGAGCAAGCCGCCATCAATGACATTGAGCGGCGCACGCTGATCCGCGACATCCAGCATGAAATGCTCGGCTTCGGGCCGCTTGAACTGTTGATGGCCGACCCCACGGTGTCCGATATTTTGGTGAATTCCTACCAGCAGATTTATGTGGAACGCAAGGGCAGGCTGGAGCTGACCAACGTCACTTTTACCGATGAGAAGCACCTGCTGCGCATCATTGACAAAATCGTGTCGCTGGTAGGGCGGCGCATTGATGAGTCCAGCCCCATGGTGGATGCCAGGCTGCCAGATGGGTCGCGCGTCAATGCGGTGATTCCGCCGGTCGCGCTGGACGGCCCCATGATGTCGATTCGCCGGTTTGCCCATATTCCACTGCGAATGGAAAACCTGGTGATGGAACTCAAGAGCTTGACGCCAGAAATGGCGTTCATGCTGGAAGGTCTGTGCAAAGCCAAAGTCAACATGATCATCTCGGGCGGCACCGGTGCTGGCAAGACGACCTTGCTCAACATTTTGTCGGGCTATATCCCCGAGTCAGAGCGCATCGTCACCATCGAAGATGCGGCCGAACTGCAGATGCAGCAGCCGCACGTGGTCCGACTGGAAACCCGGCCCGTCAATATTGAAGGCAAGGGTGAAATTACCCAGCGCGCACTGGTGCGCAACGCCCTTCGGATGCGACCTGACCGTATCGTGATTGGCGAAGTTCGCGGCGCTGAAGCGGTGGACATGCTGCAGGCCATGAACACCGGCCATGAAGGATCGCTGACCACCATCCATGCCAACACGCCGCGCGATGCCTTGTCGCGGCTGGAAAACATGATCGGTATGGCCAACCTGAACCTTCCGCACAAGGCCGCCCGGCAGCAGATTGCATCGGCGATTACGGTCGTGATCCAGGGGCTGCGGCTGATTGACGGAAAACGCAAGATCACCAGCATTCAGGAGATTACCGGCATGGAAGGCGAAATCATCACCATGCAGGAAATCTTCACTTTCAGGCAAACCGGCATCAGTGCAACAGGCGAGGTGCAAGGCCATTTTCAGGCAACCGGCGTGAGGCCGAAATTTGCGGA
>NZ_MWOM01000030.1:0-45894 GCF_012931925.1 Acidovorax sp. SRB_24 | reverse complement strand
GCTGGCCGCCGCGCCGGCCGTCGCGGGCAGCGCCAGCACCGACTGCTCGAGCACCGGGCCGGCGCGCGCCACCTCGGGCCGCGTGGCCAGGCGCTCGAACAGCGCTTCGTCGAAGCCGCCCTGCACGGCGCGCAGCTCCAGATCGGGCTGGCCGTTGATGCTGCGCACCGCCTGCGCAAACTCGTCCAGCGCCGAGGCGTTGATGGTGTGCACGGCAAAGGCCAGCGCCACGCCCAGCATCACGGCGCAGGCGGCGGCCGCGCTGCGCCAGGGGTGGTGGCGCAGTTCCTGCAGGGACCAGGTGCGAAGCAAGGCGAGCATGGGGCCATTGTGGCGCTGCAGCACGGCGGCAGCGCGCACGGCTCGCACGCCGCCCGGTTTGCGCTGCATCAACGCCACGGCACGCCACGGCTTGAACTCGCGCGGCGCGGCCTTACGTAAGAAAAAGGGGCTGGTGGCTAGCGGTCCTCGCCAATTTTTTCTTTGTTTCTAGCCATTACTGGAAGGAGCACTGTCATGAACGCATTGGTCGGCCGTGGTGGCCTGTTTGACGAATTTTTCAAGGACGTGAACCCGGGCTTCTATGTGCGCCCGCTGCACGGCGATCCGCTGCCCACGCCGGGCCAGATGAAGGTCGACGTGAAGGAAAACGACAGCGGATACACGGTCTGCGCCGAGGTGCCGGGCGTTCCCAAGGAGGACATCCAGGTCTCGGTCGAGGGCAACGTGGTCAGCCTGCGCGCCGAGGTGCGCCAGCAGGACCAGCAGACCGAGGGCGAGAAGGTGCTGCGTTCGGAGCGCTACTTCGGCGCCGTCGCGCGCAGCTTCCAGCTGCCGGCCGACATCGACGCCGCGCAGTGCAAGGCCAAGTACGACAACGGCGTGCTCACGCTGACGCTGCCCAAGAAGCAGGGCGGCAACGCGCAGCGCCTGTCCATCGAGTAAGGCGGCAGCGGGCGCGGCTTGCTAATTTGATAGCTGCCAGCGCAGGCTGGAAAAGCGTTTGAAGCACTTTTGACGTGATACAAGCGCCCCGGTGCGGCCATCGCCCCCGGGGCGTTTACGCGCCTGCAGCGCGGCCGCGTCAGGCCGGCGCAATGCCCTGGGCCGTGAGCCGCAGCACGCGGTCGGCGCGCGCTGCGGCCGCGTCCGAGTGCGTGACCAGCACCAGCGCGGCGCCGTGTTCGCGCGTCTGCGCCAGCAGCAGGTCGAGCGTGCGCCGCGCCGTGCCGGGGTCGAGGTTGCCGGTCGGCTCGTCGGCCAGCAGCAGGGCCGGGCGGTGCACCAGGGCGCGCGCAATGGCCACGCGCTGCAGCTGCCCGCCGCTGAGCTGCTGCGGCAGCCGCGCGCCCAGGTCGCCCAGGCCGACGGCGGCCAGCATCTGCTGCACGCGCGCCGCGTCGTTCTGGCCCAGCAGCATCAGCGGCAGGGCCACGTTCTGCGCCACGTCCAGGTGCGGCAGCACATGGAAGGCCTGGAACACGAAGCCGACGTGCGCGCGGCGCCACAGTGCGCGCGCGGTGCCGTCGAGCTGGGCCAGATCGGTGCTGCCGTGCACGATGCGCCCGCTGTCCCAATCGTCGAGCCCGGCCAGGCAGTTGAGCAGGGTGGACTTGCCCACGCCCGAGTCGCCGACGATGGCGACGAACTCGCCGGGCTGCACCGCAAAGCTCACGTCGGCAAACACCGGCGTGGCGCCGTAGTGCTTGGCCAGCGCCTGCACCTGCAGCACGGCCGGCGCCGCGCTCATGCGGGCCGCTCCAGCCGCTGCAGCACCGCCTGCACCAGCTGCGCCGTGGCGCCGGGCGCGTCGCAGGCCACCACGTGGCGCTGCGGCATGCTGCGCAGCCAGGTGACCTGGCGCTTGGCCAGCTGGCGCGTGGCGGCCAGGCCGCGTTCGCGCAGCCGAGCGAGGTCGAGTGCGGCGCCGGCCGGGCCGCTGGCCTGGGCCTCGAGCTCTTCCCACGCCTGGCGGTAGCCGACGCAGCGCATCGCGGGCAGGTCGGGGTGCAGGTCGCCGCGTGCGCGCAGGCCCTGCACCTCGTCGACAAAGCCTTCGGCCAGCATCGCGTCAAAGCGCAGCGCGATGCGCGCGTGCAGCCAGGCGCGGTCTTGCGGTTCCAATGAAAATAACGCTCCAGCGCTGATGGAGATTTCGCTGTTAGCTATGGTTTTTGAAGTGTGAAAGCTCGACAGCGGCCGGCCCGACACCTGCCATACCTCGAGCGCACGCTGGATGCGCTGGCTGTCGGCGGGCGCCAGGCGCGCGGCGGTCGCGGGGTCGACGCGCGCCAGCTCGGCGTGCAGCGCGGGCCAGCCGAGCTCGGCGGCGCGCGCTTCGAGCGTGGCGCGCACGGCAGGGTCGGCAGCGGGCATGTCGTCGATGCCATCGATCAGCGCCTTGAAATACAGCATGGTGCCACCGACCAGCAGCGGCAGCGCACCGCGCGCCCGGATCTCGGCGATCAGCCGCGTCGCGTCGTGCACGAATTCAGCGGCGCTGTAGGCCTGCAGCGGGTCGCGGATGTCGATCAGGTGGTGCGGCGCGGCAGCGCGCTCGGCCGGCGTGGGCTTGGCCGTGCCGATGTCCATGCCGCGGTACACCAGGGCCGAGTCGACGCTGACGATCTCGACCGGCAGGCGGGGCGCCAGCGCCGCGGCCACGGCCAATGCACCGGCGGTCTTGCCCGAGGCCGTGGGGCCGGCGATGGCAATGCAGGGCGGGGGCGGCGGCGTCATGGAGCGGCCACCGCAGCGGTGAGCGCCGAGAGGCCGGCAACGGAAACATCAGCCGCGAGCGCGGCACGAAAGGCGGTGAAAAAAGGCATGGCCGTTCGAGCGTAGCAGATGGCCCGCCGCCGCCAGCGTGCGCCCGCGCCGCCGCTTCAGCCGAGCTTTTTCAGCAGCGCATGGGCGGCAGGCTCCGACGAGGCAGGGTTCTGCCCGGTGATGAGCAGGCCATCGGTCAGCACATGCGGCTGCCAATCGCCGGCCTTCGAATAGTGCGCGCCCTGGCCCTTGAGCATGTCTTCGACCAGGAACGGAACGATGTGGGTCAGGCCGGCCGCTTCTTCCTCGGTGTTGGTGAAGCCCGTGACGTTCTTGCCGCGCACCACGGGCTGGCCTTCGGCCGTCTGGGCGTGGCGCAGCACGGCGGGCGCATGGCAGACGGCGGCGACCGGTTTGCCGGCGGCCAGCAGCTGCTCGATCAGCGCGATCGAGGCGCGGTCCTCAGCCAGGTCCCACAGCGGGCCGTGGCCGCCGGGGTAGAACACGGCATCGAAGCCACCGGCCGAGACGTCGGCAAGCTTGAGCGTATGGGCAAGGGCCTTCTGGGCGGCAGCGTCGGCCTTGAAACGGCGCGTGGCCTCGGTCTGCGCGCCCGGGTCGTCGCTCTTGGGGTCGAGCGGCGGTTGGCCGCCCTGGGGCGAGGCCAGCGTGACCTCGGCGCCCGCGTCCTGGAACACGTAATAGGGCGCGGCAAATTCTTCGAGCCAGAAGCCGGTCTTGTGGCCGGTGTTGCCCAGCGCACTGTGCGAGGTCAAAACCATCAGGATCTTTTTTGCCATGGTGCGGTGCCTTTCTGAAGCGGTGGGGGAAGTGGGAACGACGCCAAGATGGTGCGCCTGGCGCGGGCCGCACGCCGTAAGACAAACCGCCGAACGCATGCATGCCATGGCAGCGACACCGGCACAAAAAAAGGAGCCGAAGCTCCTTTTTGTGGCACGGCCGCAGGGCTGGCTCAGACCACGCCCTGCGCCAGCATGGCGTCGGCGACCTTGACGAAGCCGGCTACGTTGGCGCCGTCGATGTAGCTCACGCTGCCGTCGGCGCGCTGGCCGTGCTGGAGGCAGGCCGCGTGGATGCCCTGCATGATCATCAGCAGGCGCGCATCGACTTCCTCGGCGGTCCAGGAGAGGCGCATGGCGTTCTGGCTCATTTCCAGGCCCGAGGTGGCCACACCGCCGGCGTTGCTGGCCTTGCCGGGCGCGTAGAGCACGCCCGCGGCCTCGAAGGCCTTGGCCGCTTCGTTGGTCGAGGGCATGTTGGCGCCTTCGGCCACGCAGAGCACGCCATTGCGGATCAGCGTGGCGGCGTCTTTCTCGTCCAGCTCGTTCTGCGTGGCGCAGGGCAGGGCGACGTCGACCGGCACGTGCCAGGGACGCACGCCGGCTTCGAAGCGCGTGCCGGTGCGCTCGGCGTAGTCGCTGACGCGGCCGTACAGGTGGTTCTTGACTTCCATCAGGATGGCGAGTTTCTCGGGTGTGAAGCCCTCTTCGTCGATCACCGTGCCGCTCGAATCGGACACCGTCACCACCTTGGCGCCCATGGCCATGGCCTTTTCAATCGCGTACTGCGCGACGTTGCCGGCGCCCGAGACCGACACGCGCAGGCCGTCGAAGCTGCGGCCCTTTTGCTTGAGCATCTCCTGCGCGAAGTAGACCGTGCCGTAGCCCGTGGCCTCGGGGCGGATCAGCGAGCCGCCGAACGAGAGGCCCTTGCCGGTGAAGACGCAGTCGGCGCGGTTGCTGAGCTTCTTGTACATGCCGGCGATGAAGCCGACTTCGCGGCCACCCACGCCAATGTCGCCGGCCGGAACGTCGGTGTCGGCGCCGATGTGGCGGAAGAGTTCAGACGCAAAGGCCTGGCAGAAGCGCATCACTTCGCCGGGGCTCTTGCCCTTGGGATCGAAGTCCGAGCCGCCCTTGCCGCCGCCCATGGGCAGCGTGGTGAGCGCGTTCTTGAAGGTCTGCTCGAACGCCAGGAACTTCAGCACCGACAGGTTGACCGAGGGGTGGAAGCGCAGGCCGCCCTTGTAGGGGCCGATGGCCATGCTGTGCTGGATGCGGTAGCCACGGTTGACCTGCACGCTGCCGTGGTCGTCGGTCCAGCAGACGCGGAACATGACGGTGCGCTCGGGTTCGATCAGGCGCTCGAGCAGGCCGTGGTCGGCGTATTTTGGGTGCTTTTCAATGAAGGGCCACAGGCTTTCCATCACTTCGGTCACGGCTTGCAGGAACTCGGGCTGGCCGGGGTTGCGCTGGGCAACCTGTTCAAGGAATTGGCCTACGGACGCGTACTTCATAACAACGGGCTTTCTTCAAAAAAATCGGGATCGGGGGCACTGCAGCGCGAGATTATGCCAAAAAGTTATGCATTCATGCATAAGGCAGATTGTGCCGTTGCATTGCCGCAGCGCCGGAGGCAGCGGGAGCGCGGCCCTGCCGGCGCGGCGCCGATGGCGTGCCTGTGGGCCCGACCGGGCCACGGCTGCCCCAGGCAGTGGGTCTGCACGGCACGCGCCCATGAAAAAAACCCGCACGCAGCGGGTTTCTGGGGGAGCCACCGGGGCACTCAGCGCCCGCGCAGGAACAGCGCGTCGAGTTCGCGCATGCCCATCTGGCGCCAGGTGGGCCGGCCGTGGTTGCACTGGTCCGAGCGCTCGGTCACCTCCATCTGGCGCAACAGGGCGTTCATCTCGTCGAGCGTCAGGCGCCGGTTGGCGCGCACCGCGCCGTGGCAGGCCATGGTGCCCAGGATCTCGCTCTGCGCGCGCTGCACCACGGTGCTGGCGTCGTGCACGGCCAGCTCGGCCAGCACGCTGCGCGCCAGTTCGACCGCGTCGCCCTGGGCCAGGGTGGTCGGCACGGCGCGCACGGCCAGGGTCTTGGGCGAGAACGGCACGATTTCCAGGCCCAGCAGGGCCAGCGTGTCGGCGCAGGCCTCGGCGCAGGCCACTTCCTCGGCGGTGGCGGCAAAGGTCGCCGGAATCAGCAGCGGCTGGCTGGCGATGCGCGCGTTTTGATCGACCTGGGCCTTGAGCCGCTCGTACACGATGCGCTCGTGCGCAGCGTGCATGTCGACCAGCACCAGGCCCTGGGCGTTCTCGGCCAAGATGTAGACACCATGCAGCTGCGCCAGCGCACGGCCCAGAGGCCAGGTGGGGGCTGGAGCGGTGTTGTCTGGGGTTCCTGGCGCGGCGTCGGGTGCGGCGCTGGCCACGGCGGCACGAGGCTGCGCCGTGCCGGTGCTTTCGGGGGCGGCGCCGCCGCTGCCCGCGGCTGCGCGCCACAGCGGCGGCGCTGCGCTGGACGCGGCCGGGCTGCCCCACAGGGCCTGCAGGTCGTTCACGCGGTGGCCGCTGTTCTCATCAAAATGCATAGCTTCTTGCGCTTGCCAGACGGGCGTTTGAGGTCGATTTGACGCATATTCTGGCGTGGCAGACGGGGCGGCGGCGGGGCTGTGTTCTGCGGCCAGGGCCGCGGCCGCCAGCGCGGCAGCGCGCGGCGCCGCCAGGGCGTTTTCGACCGCGTGGCGCACGGCCTGGTGCACTTCGCGGCTGTCGCGAAAGCGCACCTCGATCTTGGTCGGGTGCACGTTCACGTCCACGCGCGCCGGGTCGATCTGCACATACAGCGCATACACCGGCTGGCGCTGGCCGTGCAGCACATCCTCGTAGGCGCTGCGCGCGGCGTGCGTGAGCACCTTGTCGCGCACGAAGCGGCCATTGACGTAGCTGTACTGCTGGTCGGCGCGCGAGCGCGCGGCGTCGGGCACGCCGGCACGCCCGGTCACGCTGACGCGGCCCACGCTGTACTGCACGGCCACCGACTGCGCGACGAAGTCTTCGCCCAGCACGTCGGCCAGGCGCCGCGCAAGTGCTTCCGCCAGGTCGCCGCCCGCGGCCAGCGTGGCGCGCCACTGCTCGACTAGCTTGCCCTCGTGCCAGATGGCAAAGCCGACGTCGGGGCGCGCCAGCGCATGGCGGCGCACCGATTCGATGCAGTGCGCCAGTTCGGTGGCATCGGACTTGAGGAACTTGCGCCGCGCCGGGGTGGAGAAGAACAGCTCTTTGACCTCGACCGTGGTGCCGGTGCTGCGCGCCACCGGGCGCAGCTCGCCGCTGCGCGCGTCGAGCAAAAAGGCGCTGGCCTGGTCGGCCGGGCGCGAGAGCAGCGCCATCTCCGAGACCGAGGCAATGGCCGCCAGGGCCTCGCCGCGAAAGCCCATCGTGGCCACGGTCTCCAGGTCGTGCAGGTCGGTGATCTTGCTGGTGGCGTGGCGGCGCAGCGCCACCGGCAGCTCGGCCTGGGCAATGCCGCCGCCATCGTCTTCGACCGCGATCAGGCGCACGCCGCCGGCCGACAGGCGCACGGTGACCTGGGTGGCGCCGGCGTCGAGCGCGTTGTCGACCAGTTCGCGCACGACGGAGGCGGGGCGCTCGACCACTTCGCCCGCCGCGATCTGGCTGATGAGTTCGTCGGGCAGGTCGCGGATGGGGCGGCGTGCGGGCGGGGCAGGGGCGGGTACGGGAGGGGTGGCGTTCACCGGGCCGATTTTAGGCGGGGCGTCGGCCGTGCCCGCCGCCGTCGCGGTGGCAGCAGGCCGCCGGCCCACAAAAAAGGCTGCCCGTGGGCAGCCTGGGTGAGCGAGGCGGCGCAGACCGTGCCGGTCAGCGCGGCAGCCGCATCAGCGGCGGCCGCGCCGGTTGTTGCGGTCGCTGTTCTTGCCCATCTCGTTGCCGATGAGCGCCCCGGCGGCTGCGCCGCCGACTGTGCCCAGGGTCGAGCCAAACAGGGCGTCGCCCACCACGCCACCGGCGACCGCGCCGACGCCGGTGCCAATCTGTGCGTTGGTCGGGTGGCTGGCGCAGCCGCCCAGGGCGAAGGCGGCGGTGACTGCGCAGACGGTGCTGAGAATTTTGTGTTTCATATTGATTCCTCTTGGTATGGATGGAACTGCATGCCGTGCGGGTCGCATGGCTTGGGGCATACCTGGGCGTTGCCCCTGCAGTCCATGACCAGACTATTGCTGAAAATCCGGCGGTCCCCTGTGTGGTGTGTGTAGATATTTATAGCTATATGTAACAAACACGCGGCGATCGCGAGCCCGTGTAGCTATCGGAAAGGGCATGTATCCGGTGGCGCGCCCGGGCCCGCTGCCGCCCGGGTGTGCTCGCGCTGCTCCAGCGCCTGGCCCATGGCGGCGCGCATTACATTACGGGCCTTGCCCAGCGCGGCGATCGGTGCCGCGTCGGAGCCGATTCGGAAGGACCTTCTCTTGGAAATCATTGCGTTTTTGATCGACTTCATCCTGCATGTCGACAAGCACCTGGAGGCCTTCGTCGTGGCCTACGGGCCCTGGGTCTATGCGCTGCTGTTTGCGATCGTGTTCGTGGAGACCGGCCTGGTGGTGATGCCGTTTTTGCCGGGCGATTCGCTGCTGTTCATCGTGGGGGCGCTCAGCGGCGCGGGGCTGATGAGCTTTCCGGTCGCCTGTGCGGTGCTGCTGGTGGCGGCGGTGCTCGGCGACCAGTGCAACTACAGCATCGGCCGCTATTTCGGGCCCAAGGTGTTCCAGTGGGAGAGTTCGCGCTGGTTCAACCGCCGCGCCTTCGATCAGGCGCATGCGTTTTACGAGCGCTATGGCGGCATCACCATCGTGCTGGCGCGCTTCATGCCGTTCATCCGCACCTTTGCGCCCTTCGTGGCCGGCGTGGCGGCCATGGACAGGGGCAAGTTCACGGCCTTCAATGTCGGCGGCGCCGTGCTGTGGGTGCTCGGGATCTGCAGCGCCGGCTATTTCTTTGGCAACTTCGCCTGGGTCCAGCGCCATCTGGACAAGGTCATCTGGGCGATGATCTTTATCCCGGGTTTCATTGCGATCCTTGGCGCCTGGCGCGCGGGCCGCGCCGAGCGCATCGGCCGCACACGCTGACAGGCGCAGGGCGCACCGGTCCGGTGTCGTCCTGCGCCTAAAGGCATCCGGGGGTTCAGCGACGACGGTCGCGGTCCTTGCCCAGCTCGTTGCCGATGAGCGCCCCGGCGGCCGCACCGCCCACGGTGCCCAGCGTGCTGCCGCCGCCGATGGCATTGCCGGCCACGCCGCCGATCACGGCGCCCGCGCCGGTGCCGATCTGTGCATTGGTGGGGTTCGATGAGCAGGCGCCCAGGGCGAGTGCCGCTGCGCAGCTGCCTGCAATCAGAAAATGTCGGATGGTCATGGCAAAAGTCCTTTCAGTGGTCTGTGCAAGGCCGGTGGTGCGGAGCGCACCGTGGCTTGGCGTGTGAACTCCACTGTGCCTGCGGCGCCCGGCGGGAGGCGTAGTCCGGTGGGGGCAAGGCCTGTCAGACAAGGCCGCCCACGGCGCCAGGGTCTGCTGCTAGCGACCCGGCCAGGCAGAGGGTGGACCGCAGTGCTGCGTCTTTCCCGAGCGCGTGGGTGCATGGCCTGGCAGGTGCACGACATCGCCAGTGCGCGCAGCTTGCCGTCCGGCGATATCCTTCCCGTGGCGCTAAAGCGAGCGGCTGCGCGCCAGCGGCGGGTTCTTGGCAAAGTAGCGCGTGATGCCGCGCATCAGCGCATCGGCCAGCTGCTCCTGGTAGGCGCTGCTGCGCAGCTTCGCCTCTTCCTCGGGGTTGCTGATGAAGGCGGTCTCGACCAGCACGCTGGGGATGTCGGGCGCCTTGAGCACCGCAAAGCCGGCCTGCTCGACGCGCGGCTTGTGCAGCTTGGCCATGCCGCCGATCTCGCCCAGCAGCACGCTGCCGAGCTTGAGGCTGTCGTTGATCTGCGCCGTGGTGCTCATGTCGAGCAGGGCGCGCTGCACATGCTGGTCCTTGGCGCGCACATTGATGCCGCCGACCAGATCGGCCTGGTTTTCCTTGTTCGCAAGCCAGCGCGCGGCGGTGCTCGAGGCGCCGCTCTGGCTGAGCGCGAACACGCTGGCGCCGCGCGCGCTGGGCGTGGTGAACGCGTCGGCGTGGATGCTGACGAACAGGTCGGCCTGCACGCGCTGGGCCTTTTGCACGCGCGTGCCCAGCGGCACGAAATAGTCGCCATCGCGCGTGAGGTAGGCGCGCATGGGGTTGCCGCCCACGGTGGTGGCATTGATGCGATCGCGCAGCAGGTGGGCCACCTTGAGCACCACGTCTTTCTCGCGCGTGCCGCTGGGGCCGATGGCGCCGGGGTCTTCGCCGCCGTGCCCGGGGTCGAGCGCAACGATGATGATCCGGTCGGTGCGCTGGGAGGTCGCGGCGAGGGCGGGCTGGAGGGGCGCGGCGGGCGCTGCCGCTGTTTGCGTGGGCGGCGCTGCGGGTGCCGCCGGCGCAGCGGCGGGGCGCGCCGTTTGCCGTGCGATCAGTTCGCCCAGCGGGTCGGGGGCGCCGGGCGTGGCCGGTGCAGCAGTGCCCGCGTGCGCCATCGCCACGCCCGGGGGGGCTGCGGGCTCGCGTAACCGCTCGGCGATCAGCGCTTCGAGCGGGTCCACGGGCTCGGCCGGGTACAGGTCGAACACCAGGCGGTGCTGGTAGGCGGCCACCGGCGGCAGCGTGAACACCTGGGGCAGGGCGGCGCGTTTGAGGTCGATTACCAGCCGCACCACGCCGGGAGCGTTCTGGCCGACGCGGATGCCCGCGATGTTGGGGTCGTCCGAGCGCAGTTGGGCCACCAGCTCGCGCAGCGCGGGGTTGAGCTCGATGCCCTCGATGTCCACGGCCAGGCGCGGCGGCGTGGCGACGAAGAACTGCTTGGCACTGAGGGCGCCGTCGGACTCGATGGTCACGCGCGAATACTCGGGCGCAGGCCAGATGCGCACGGCCATGATGGTGGCACCGCGCGCAATCTGCTGCGCACCGAGCAGCAGCACCAGGCTGCCGGCCTGCAGCATGGCGCGGCGCGACGGCGTGCGCAGCGGGGTCTGTGAAGGAGGAAAGGGGAGGGTCATGCGTCCATTCCGTGCAACAGTTGGCGCCCGCGGGCGGTGTGCGCTTGCAGCGTCACGCACCGCTCGTGGTCGTCCAGTGCTTCAATGTGGATAGCAATATCCGCAGGCGGGATAAGGGCTGCAGCCTTTTGCGGCCATTCTGCCAGCTTGAGGCCGGGGCCCGCGAAGATGTCCCTAAAACCCGCATCTTCCCATTCGCGCGGATCGCTGAAGCGGTAGAAGTCAAAGTGCCAGATGGCCAGGCCCGGCGCCTCGTGGGGTTCGACCACGGCGTAGGTCGGGCTCTTGATGCGGCCCGTCACGCCGAGCGCGCGCAGCAGGTGGCGCACCAGCGTGGTCTTGCCCGCGCCCAGCTCGCCGTGCAGCGTGATGAAGGCGTCGGCCAGCAGGGGCTGTGCGGCCAGCTGGCGGGCGAAAGCGGCGGTATCGTCCTCGCTGTGCCAGGTGGCTTTGCGCAGGTCGTGCGCGGGGGCGCTTTCTACAATCGGGCGATGGTGGTGTGCAGCAGTCAACTCGTTCCTCAAATTCAGCAGTGGGCGCGCGAACTGGGATTTTCCCAAATTGGCGTGGCCGGCGTGGACCTGTCCGCCGCCGAACCCGGATTGGTGCAGTGGCTGGCGCAGGGGTTCCATGGCGAGATGCATTACATGGCGGCGCACGGCCTGAAACGCGCACGCCCGGCCGAACTGGTGCCAGGCACGGTGAGCGTGGTCACGGCGCGCATGGACTACCTGCCGCGCGAGACGCCCCCCGGCTGGCAGGCGGTGGAGTTTGCGCGCTTGGCGGATGCGGCGCAAGGCGCGGTGTCGGTCTATGCCCGGGGGCGCGATTACCACAAGGTGCTGCGCGCGCGCCTGCAAAAGCTCTGTGACCGCATCGCGCAGGAGGTCGGGCCGCTGGGCCACCGCGTGTTCACCGATTCGGCGCCGGTGCTCGAAGCCGAGCTGGCGGCGCGCAGCGGTCAGGGCTGGCGCGGAAAGCACACCCTGGTGCTGAGCCGCGACGCGGGCTCGATGTTCTTCCTGGGCGAGATCTATGTCGACATGGTGCTGGCGCCCACGCCGCCCGTGAGCGCGCACTGCGGCAGCTGCCAGGCATGCATCGACGTCTGCCCCACGCAGGCCATCGTGGCCCCCTACCGGCTTGATGCGCGCCGCTGCATCTCCTACCTGACCATCGAGCACGGCGGGCCGATTCCGCTCGAACTGCGCCCGCTCATCGGCAACCGCGTCTACGGCTGCGACGACTGCCAGCTGGTCTGCCCCTGGAACAAATATGCGCAGGCCAGCCGCCTGCCCGACTTCGATGCGCGCGCCGGCCTGTCGGGCCAGCAGCTGGTGCAGCTGTTCGCGTGGGACGAAGCGGCCTTTCTGCGCCTGACCGAGGGCGGCCCGATCCGCCGCATCGGCCACGAGCGCTGGCTGCGCAACGTGGCCGTGGCGCTGGGCAATGCGCTGCGCGCCACGGGCAGCGCCGAGGTGCGCGCGGCGCTGCTCTCGCGCGCCGACGACCCCAGTGCGCTGGTGCGCGAGCACGTGGCCTGGGCTTTAAGCCAAAATGGTCTCTAGCCCTTTCTGGATAAGCGCAGGCAGCTACTAAAGTAATAGCTTCCGTGGGCATGCGGTGCACCGCGCCGCGCGCTGGCAGCGCGGACGCGCTCACATCTCGATGTCGAGCTTTTCAACCATTTCCTTCCAGCGCTTTTGCTCGCCCTCTACAAAAGCGACGAAGTCGGCGCCGGTTTTCAAGGTCGGAGAGGCGCCTACATCCTTGATCGACTTGACGAATTCCGGCTTGACGTAGATCTTCGCCAGGGCCTTGTTGAGGTCATCGACCATGGCTTTGTCGCTTCCCTTGGGCAGCCAGAAGCCAAACCAGGAGATCACTTCATAGCCCTTGAAGCCTGACTCGTCCATGGTGGGGATGCCCGTGGCCTGGTGCGATCGCTCCTTGCTGGTCACGGCCAGACCGCGCAGCTTGCCGGACTGCACCTGGGGCAGGATGCTGGAGATATTGTCAAAAACGAAATCAATCTGGCCACCGAGCAGGTCCATGTTCGCCGGGTTTGCGCCCTTGTAGGGGATGTGGGTCACCTGCATTTCAGGGCGCATCATCGCCATGGTCTCCGCAGACAGGTGTGCCGACGAGCCGGTGCCTGCCGAGCCGAAGGTGAGATTGCGTTTTTTCCCCTCGGCCGCCAAGTCCTCGACCGACTGGATGTTCGACTTGGCATTGACGGCCAGCATGTTCTGCAAGCTCAGCACCATGGCCACGGGCGTGAAGTCCGTCTTGGCGTTGTAGTTGATGTTCTTGTAGAGATAGGGGTTGATGGCGTGCGTACTGATCGTCCCGAGGAAGATGCTCCGAGTGTTTTTTGGCAGCCTGGAGAAGGCGGCCGCACCGACGCTGCCGCCAGCGCCCGGACGGTTTTCAACGATGACCGGGACGCCCAGCTCCTGGTTGAGCTCTCTGGCAACAATTCGGGCAAAGGAATCGCTGGCGCCGCCTGGGGTGAACGGGACAACGATCGTGTACGGAGCGGAAGACGCACTGGCAGCCAGAACCACCGTGCCGAGGGCCACGCCGGTGAGAAATTTCTTCAACATCATGCTTCTTCCTTCTTGAAGACATTCTTCATCAGGGCCGCTTTGGGCTGGGTAAACACTTCCTTGACCATCGGGGCAAAAAACTCCACTGGGTAAAACTTGGCATCCTGGTCGAACGCAGGTGCGTCGTACTTTTCGCAGAAGTCGATCGTGTACTGGTAGTGGTCCTGGTCCCGGAACTGCTCGCGTTTGCCGGGCGGCAGCCCAATGTGGTGGCCGTAGTAGTGCGACTGAAAGACGCCGTGGTACTTGACCATGTTGTAGTTGAGCTCAGACACGAAGGGCTGCAGCAGCGTGGCTGCGTACTCCGGGTGGTTGAAGCTGCCCAGCGTGTCGCCGATGTCGTGCAGCAAGGCGCAGACGACGTATTCGGTATCGCGGCCATCGTCGAAGGCCAGGGAGGCGGTCTGCAAGGAATGCGTCAGCCGGTCCACGGGAAAGCCCGCGAAGTCGCCGGCCAGTTCCATCAGATGCTTCATGATGCGCTCGTGCAGTTGGAACTTGTAGGGCGTGAGCACAGCAACGATCTTTTCCCAATCCTCCTTGCTGCTGTGTTGGATGTTTTTGAAATTTGTCAAAGCTTCATTCACCGAAATCTCCTAAGAAGAACTTGATAAAATATATTTGATAATTTATAAAACAGTGTTGGTGTAAACCCCAGTAAGGGTGCTGGAGAGAGCTGCATGACCATTGAAAATATCGACTTGACGGCGCGTGTTTTTACGCATATCCGCGACGCCATCACCGCCGGGAAGTACGAGCAAGGCACGCCGATGAAGCTGCCTCAGCTGTCCAAGGAGCTGGGCGTGAGCCAGACGCCGATCCGAGAGGCGCTGATCCGCCTGGCTGAAAAGGAATACCTGGAAAAAGCGGGGTCCAGGTCCTACGTGATCCGTGCTGTGTCCAAGCAGCAGTACTTCAAGCTGTCGGAAATTCGCGCCGAACTGGAGGCCAGCATCATCCAGCAGATCCTCAAAGAGGAGCTTCCCTTCAATTTGAGCGGGTGGCAGGACATCTATGACCTGCAGGCGGAGGCCATGGAGTCCGGCGACTACGAGCAAGGACTCATCCTCAACCGAAACTTCCATGGCTATTACCTGAGCCAGTCCAACATTCCCCAGGTGGCAGAGTTCGTTGAGAACATTTGTGTCATCGCCGGCCCCATACTCCACAGCCTCAAGGGAAACCGCTTCACCACAGACAAGGACAAGCACTTTCACGCCCACATGCTCAAGGCGTTCGAGAAGCGTGATCCGGTCATGGCGGCAGACGCCGTGAGAAGCGACATCATGGTCAATGCCGAGCGGATCTGCAGCCTGATGCGCCATTGACGCGCCCTGACTGGCAGGGAACCCCGCACGAGCGTTCCAGGGAAAACCGGACCAAACCCTTGCTGGGTCAGCGCAAGAAGCTATCCAAACAGTAGCAACCGCCAGCCCTCAGCGCAGCAGGCCCAGCGCCAGCGGCAGGCTCGCCAGCCCGAGCACCGTGGACACCGTCACCAGCCCCGCCACATAGGGGCCGTTGTAGCCCATGCGCGCCGCGAGCACGTAGCACGACGAGGCCGTCGGCAAGGCCGAGAACGCGAGCAGCACGGTGGTCTGTACCGCGTCGAGCTGCAGCGCGCGCGCAATCGCCCACGCGCACAGCGGCTGCAGCAGGTGGCGGATCGAGAGCACGGAGGCCGACAGCGCCTTGCTGCGCGTGAGCAGGCCAAACTGCATGCCCGCGCCCGCGGCCATCAGGCCCAGCGCCAGCGAGGCCGCGCCGATGCGCTGGACGGTGGGCTCGATCCAGCCTGGGATCTGCAGGCCCAGCAGGTTGCAGGCCAGCGCCGTGGCCGTGGCGACGATCAGCGGGTTGCGCAGCAGCTCGCGCGCAAAGCTGTGCTGCCCTTGCCGCGCCATCGGCCAGACCGCGGCCACGTTGAGCAGCGGCACGCACACGCCGATCAGCACGGCAATCATCTGCAGCCCCTGGGGTCCGGCCAGGCGCTCGGCCAGCGCCAGGCCGATGAACGAATTGAAGCGGAACGCCACCTGCGCGCTGGCCGCATGGTCGCGCAGGTCCAGGCGCCGCCCGATCCAGGGAATGCGCGGCAGCGAGTAGGCCAGCGCAATGCCCGCCAGGCTCAACAAAATGCCCGCGGCCATCAGCCCCGAGGCCGCGCCCGGGTCGATCGGGCTCTTGAGGATGGACCGGAACAGCAGCACCGGAAACAGCAGGTAGTACACCAGGCTCTCTACGGGCTGCCAGACGGAGCGGTTGAGGGCCGTGTAGCGGCTGATCAGGTAGCCGCACAGGATCAGGGAGAAATCGGGGAAGAGGAGCTGCGCGTAATTCACGGCGTGCAGGATACCGTGCGGGCATGCGCTGGCGCGGCAGCGCAGCTGCGCGTGGGCCGGCGCGGTCGCCCTGCGGCGCCCCTCCTGCGGGTTTTTCCGGAGAGGGAAACTGCGCCTGGCCCGGCGATCGGCGACCTGCAGCGCTTAGGATCAAAGGTCTTTTTTGCACACATCCGGAGACCGTCTACATGCACCCGAAAAACTGGCTGGGCCTGGCCCTGGCTCTCGCCGCTGGCACCACCCTGGCCCAGGGCTATCCCAACAAGGTCATCAAGCTGCAGGTGCCTTTTGCGCCGGGCGGCACCACCGACATCATCGCCCGCGTGATCGCCGACCCGCTGGGCCGCGCGCTGGGGCAGAGCGTGATCGTGGAAAACAAGTCCGGCGGCGGCGGCATCGTGGGCGCCAACGAAACGGCCAAGTCCGCGGCCGATGGCTACACCCTGGGCGTGGCCACGGTCTCGACCACGGCGGCCAACCCGGCCATCAACCCCAAGACGCCGTACAACCCGCTGACCGACTTCACGCCCATCATCAACATCGCGGCCACGCCCAACATCATCGCGGTCAACCCGAACTTTCCGGCCAAGGACTACAAGTCCTTCCTCGCCGAAGTGAAAAAGAACCCCGGCAAATACTCGTTCGCCTCGTCGGGCACGGGCGGCATCGCGCACCTGCAGATGGAGCTGTACAAGAACCTGAGCGGCACCTTCATCACGCACATCCCCTACCGCGGCTCGGGCCCTGCGCTCAACGACACGGTCGCGGGCCAGGTGCCAATCATTTTCGACAACCTGCCGTCGACCCTGGCCTTTGTGCGCGACAAGCGCCTGGTGCCCATCGTGGTGGCCGCGCCGCAGCGCGTGGCCGCCCTGCCCGACGTGCCCACCTTCAAGGAAGTGGGTCTGGAGCCGGTGAACCGCATGGCCTACTACGGCATCGTCGGACCCAAGGGCCTGCCCAAGGAGGTCGTGGACAAGGTCAATGCCGCCGTGCGCAAGGCGCTTGAAGAGCCTGCCGTGCGCAAACGCATCGAGGACACCGGCTCGATCATCATCGGCAATACGCCCGAGCAGTTCAGCGAGCAGATCAAGGCCGAATTCGCGGTCTACAAAAAAGTGGTCGACGAGCAAAAGCTCGCCATCGACTGAGCCTTGCCGGCGCCCGCCGGCCCCGGCCCGGTTCGCAGGGGCGGCCGGGCTTTTTGTTTTGCCAAGGTGTTTACATGTTGCCCGCCAGCCAGACCGCCATCGACAGCTTTGTGGACACCCTCTGGCTCGAGGACGGCCTGTCGCGCAACACGCTGGCCGCCTACCGCCGCGACCTGGCGCTGTACGCCCAGTGGCTGGCCATGCAACCCCAGCCGCTGGCGCTGGACGACACGGCCGAGCCGCATCTGCAGGCCTATTTCGCGGCGCGCCACGAAGACACCCGTGCCACCACCGCCAACCGGCGCCTGACCGTGCTGCGCCGCTACTTCCACTGGGCGCTGCGCGAGCAGCGCATCGGCGCCGATCCCACCGTGCGCCTGCTGGCCGCGCGCCAGCCGCCGCGCATTCCCAAGACGCTGTCGCAGGCGCAGGTCGAAGCCCTGCTGCAAGCGCCCGATGCCGCCACCGCCCTGGGCCTGCGCGACCGCGCGATGCTGGAGCTGATGTACGCCAGCGGCCTGCGCGTGACCGAGCTGGTGACGCTCAAGACCTACCAGCTGGGCATGGCCGAATGCGTGCTGCGGGTCATCGGCAAAGGCGACAAGGAGCGCTTGGTGCCGTTTGGCCAGGAGGCCCACGCCTGGATCGAGCGCTACCTGCGCGAAGCGCGCAGTGCCATTCTGGGCGGGCAGCAGACCGATGACCTGTTTGTGACCGCGCGCGGTGCGGGCATGACGCGCGTGATGTTCTGGATGCTGGTGAAGAAGTACGCGCTCGCCGCCGGTATCACGGCGCCGCTGTCGCCGCACACGCTGCGCCATGCTTTCGCCACGCACCTGCTCAACCACGGTGCAGACCTGCGCGTCGTGCAATTGCTGCTGGGCCATGCCGACATCTCCACCACCACCATCTACACCCATGTCGCGCGCGAGCGCCTCAAAGCACTGCATGCCCAGCACCACCCGCGCGGGTAGGCCGGGCCGCGCGCCGCGGGCCCGGCTGCCCCTCATTTTTGTGACCACCAGAGGAGACAAAGCATGAAGAAAATACTGATCGCCGCGACATTGCTGGGCGCTGCCGGCTTGGCCCTCGCCCAGGCGTGGCCGCAGGCCAAGCCCATCCGGCTGCTGGTGGGCTATACCCCCGGTGGGGGCATCGACTTTGCCGCGCGCACGGTGCAGATCCCGCTGCAGGAAGCGCTCAAGCAGCAGATCGTGATCGAGTACAAGCCGGGGGCTGGCGGCACGATCGCTGCGAGCGAACTGGCGCGCACGCCGGCCGACGGCTACACGCTGCTCCTGGCCAACACCGGCCCGTTCGCGATCGCCCCCTACCTGCAGCAGAAGATGCCCTACGACCCGGTCAAGCAGTTCAGCTACGTGGGGCAGATCAGCCAGGGCAGCTACATCGCGGTCACGCGGCCCGACCACCCCGCCAGGAACCTGCAGGATTTCGTGGCCTGGGCACGTGCCAACGCCGGCAAGGTCAATTTCGCCTCTGGCGGCGCCGGCACCTCGACCCATCTCAATGGCGAGCTCATGAACCAGGTCACGGGGCTGGACATGACACATGTGCCCTACAAGGGCAGCGCGCCTGCGGTGCAGGAACTGATCGGCGGGCAGACGCAGATCCTGATCGACGCGGGCAGCGTGCTGCTGCCGCAGATCAAGGGCGGCAAGCTCAAGGCCCTGGCCGTTACGGGCCCGAAGCGCGATCCCCAGCTGCCCGACGTGCCGACGGTGCGTGAGCTGGGGCTGGGCGGCATGGAATCGGTCGGCTTCCAGGGCTTGGTCGGGCCGGCCGGATTGCCGCCCGAAGTGGTCGAACGGCTGTCGGCCGAACTGGCCAAGGTGCTGGCCCAGCCTGAACTCAAGGCCAAGTTCGCCACCGCCGGGGCCGAGGTGCATGCGCTGGGTGCGCGCGAATTCGCGGGTTTCGTGAAGGCCGACAACGAAAAATGGGCCAAGCTGATCAAGGAGCGCAAGCTGCAGCTGGACTGAGGCGCGCGGGCTGGCCGTGCCCGCACGCTGCGAAGGGCCCGCGCCCTGGGAAAAGGGCGCGCCAGGTCGACCGCCCGAACGGCGGGCCGTTTATTCCTCGCCCAGGTTCTCGGCCCAGGTCAGGGCCTGCAGGTGGGCCCAGTTGACCTGGCGGTTGGACAGGTGCAGCAGCTCGGCATTGTGCGCAAAAGTCGCTTCGTCCCCGGTTTCGCAGGCGATGGTGAGCGCCAGGAACGGCGCGAACACGCCGCTGTGGTGCAGCAGCGCATCGACCACGGGCTGGGGCAGCGCGACCGATTCGAGCGCCTTTTCCAGGGGCACGCCGAGCATGGTGTCGAGCAGCGAAAACACACCGACGACGAACGCGTTGTCGCATTCCTCGGGCGGCAACAGCTCGGCCGCCAGCAGCTCCATGAGCCGCCCGCGCACCACCGCCGTGGTGCCCACGGCCGGCGGCGTGCCGCCGGCGCGCGACGTGGTCAGCAGCAGCGCGGCCCAGCGGAACAGTTTCTTGAGGCCCAGGATCATCACCGCATGGCGGAACGAGGTGACTTCGCACGACAGGCCAAATCCCGACGAGTTGATGAAACGCAGCAGGTTGAACGAGAGCGTGGGGTCCTTCTTGAGCAGGTCCTCGATCTCGGCCGTGCTGGCCTGCTTGCGCACCAGGTTGATGAGCTGGATGACGGTGGCCTGCGAGGGGCGGATGGTCTGCGCCTTGACCAGGGACGGCCGGGCAAACCAGTAGCCCTGGAAGAGCTTGACGCCCAGGCCGGCCATCAGCTGGTGCTGCTCGGCGCTTTCGACCTTTTCGGCCACGATCGCAGCCTGGGTGTGGGCGCGCGCAAACTTCACCAGGGCTTCGGCTAGCTCGGGCCTGAAGGCCGTCATGTCGAGCTTGATGAACGAGGCCAGCGGCAGCCAGGACGCGTAGGGGCGGCGCAGCACCTGTTGGTTGAAGGCCAGGCGAAAGCCGCGCTTGCGCAGGCCGTCGAGCGCGGCGATGCGGCCCTCGATCTCTTCGGGCGTGGCCTCATGGGCCAGCGTGGGCACCTCCAGCACCACCTTCTCGGGGTGGATCAGCTCCAGGTGGCCGCCGGCCAGGCTCTCGTGCGTGCAGTTGATGAACACCGTCTTCTTGCCCACCAAGGCTTCGGTGCCCGCATACGAGAGCGCATTGAACAGCAGGGCCGCGTCGCTGGCGGCGGTGTGGGCGTGGGTGGCGGTGGAGCGGTCAAACAGCTCGTAGCCGTAGACCGCACGCTGCTCGTCCAGGATGGCCTGGCGCGCGATCACGGCCACGTTGTCGGATTCGGCCACTGCGCTGTTGTCGGCGCCATGGATGGGGGCAAGGGATTCGGGGGAGAAGGTGCTGGACATGGCTCGGGCGCAGGGGTGGGGCTTTGATTCTAGGCGGCGGGGCGGGCGGCCCTGTCAGTCGCTGACGTGGTCGGCCCAGGCCAGGGCCTGCAGATGGGCGCCGTTGATTTGCGCGCTGCTCAGGTGCAGCATGCCTGCCGCGCTGTCAAACGCCGCATCGTCATTGGACTCGCAGGCCTGCGCCAGTCGCAGCAGCTGGCCGAGCGTGCCCTCGTGGCGCAGCAGCGCAGCTTCGACGTTGTCGCCCACGCTCAGCAGGTTCAGTGCCGATGCCATCGGCAGGCCCAGCATGGTGTCGAGCAGTGAGAAGATGCCGACGACAAAGGCCTGGTCGGCCTCGTCCTGCGACATGGTCTCCAGCGCCAGCAGTTCCATCAGCCGGCCGCGCACCACGGCGGTGTGGCCCACCGACGAGGGCGTGCCGCCAGCGCGCGAGGTGGTCAGCAGCAGCGCGGCCCAGCGGAACAGCTTCTTGAGGCCCAGCAGCATCACCGCCTGGCGGAACGAGGTGATCTCGCGCGTGAGGCCGAAGCCCGAGGAGTTGATGAGCCGCATCAGGTTGAAGGCCAGGCCCGCGTCCTTCTTGAGCACTTCCTCGATCTCGTCGGTGCTGGCCTGCTGGCGCACCAGGTTGATGAGCCCGAGGATGCTGGCCTGCGCCGGCGTCACCAGCTTGGCGTGCACCAGGGCAGGGCGCGCGAACCAGTACCCCTGGAACAGCTGCACGCCCTGGCTCGATACCGTGTCGTACTGCTGCGCGGTCTCCACTTTCTCGGCGATCAGTTCGGCCTTGGAGTGGCGCTGGGCATAGCGGATCAGCACCGCCAGCTGATCGGCCGCCAGCAGCGACAGGTCGAGCTTGATGTAGTCGGCCAGCGGCAGCCACGCGGCATAGGCGGACTGCAGCACCGTGTGGTTGAACGCGAGGTGAAAGCCGCGCTCGCGCAGCTGCGCGAGGATGGGCAGGCGCGCGCCCACCTCTTGCGTGGCGACATGGCCCAGCGGCGGGATCTCCAGCACCACCTTGTCGGGGTCGACGAGTTCGAGGTGGCCGCCGGCCAGGCTTTCGTGCGTGCAGTTGACGAAGATGAGCTTCTTGCCCACCAGCTCGTCGGTGCCGGCGTGCGAGAGCGCGGTGAAGACCAGTGCGACGTCGGTGGCCGCCGTGTGCGTGGGGCCGGTGCGCGACCGGTTGAACAGCTCGTAGCCGATCACGGCCTGCTGCGCGTTCACGATGGCCTGGCGGGCAATCAGGGCCACGGAGGACTGGCCAGCGTCTGGCGAAAGTGTGTAGGGAATCCCGGTGGCGGGGGTGCTCGGCATGTTCAGTGGCTTCAATCGGGTGGGGGCAGGGGTGCGGGCTATTTTAGGAAGGATCGGTGGACCGGCAGGGGCGCGCGCGTCAGCCGTGCTGCAGCCATTGCAGCTCGGCTTCGCTGAAGCCGGCCAGGCGCCGCGCCGCCTCGTTGAACGGCGGCTTGGGGCGCGGCGCCTCGTAGCGTTGTACCAGAGTCGCGTAATGCGGCTCGGGCTCCAGCCCTTCGCGGGCGCACAGCCAGCGGTACCAGTGGTTGCCGATGGCGACATGGCCCACTTCCTCGCGCAGGATGGTGTCCAGGATGTCGGCGGCGGCCAGCGCGTCGGGCGTGCCCACCTGGCGGAGCTTGCGCTGGATGAGCGGCGTGGCGTCCAGCCCGCGTGCCTCGAGCGTGCGCGGCACCAGCGCCATGCGCGCGACGATGTCGTGCTGGGTTTTTTCGCACATGGTCCACAGGCCCTGGTGGGCCGGAAAGTCGCCGTAGTCGTGCCCCATGCTGCGCAGGTGGGCGCGCAGCAGGTTGAAATGCTGGGCCTCTTCCGCGGCCACGCGCAGCCAGTCGAGGTAATAGGCGCGCGGCATGCCGCCAAAGCGCCAGATGGCATCGAGCGCCAGGTTGATGGCATTGAACTCGATGTGCGCAATGGCGTGGATGAGCACCGCCCGCCCTTCCAGCGTGGCGGGCGAGCGCCGTGCCACCTCGGTGTGGCGCAGCAGCGCCGGGCGCGCGGGGCGGCCCGGCAGGGCCTGCGCATCGGTGGGCGCCGCCGGCGCCTGCTCTGCTATTGAATAAAGAGCTGCTTGCGCATGTGTGTCAAGGGCTGAGGCTGCTTTTTGCTCAGGGTCTGCAAGGCACAAGACCTGCAAGGCGCGGTGGCGAAGTTCCATCCCTACAATTGTAGGAAAACCCTGGGGCCACGGATTCTGCCGTGCCAGGGCGGCTTTTTTCGCCTTTCAAGACAGGACAGGTCCATGGCAATTTATGAACTCGATGGGGTCGCCCCGACCCTGGCTGCGACGGCCTGGGTGGCCGACAGCGCGCAGGTGATGGGCAACGTGGAGCTGGGCAGCGACGCCAGCGTGTGGTTCGGCGCCGTGGTGCGCGGCGACACGGAGTGCATCCGCATCGGCGCGGGCTCGAACATCCAGGATGCCAGCGTGCTGCACGCCGACGTGGGGCAGCCGATGGTGGTGGGCGAGCGCGTGACCGTGGGCCACAAGGTGGTGCTGCACGGCTGCACCATCGGCGACGAGTCGCTGATCGGCATTGGCGCCGTGGTGCTCAATGGCGCCAAAATCGGCAAGAACTGCCTTGTGGGCGCGGGCGCCCTGGTCACCGAAGGCAAGGAATTCCCCGACGGCTCGATGATCATCGGCAGCCCCGCCAAGGCGGTGCGCCAGCTCACGCCCGAGCAGATCGAGGGCCTGCGCCAGAGCGCCCAGCACTACATCGACAACGCGCGGCGCTTCCAAAGCGGCCTGCGCAACACCGGCTGAACGCGGCCGCTTCATTCCAGGAAACCCTTGCGTGTCTGAACTTCACCGATTTCTTTTTGACGGCCAGCCCGTGCGCGGCGCCATCGTGCGCCTCACCGATGCCTGGACCGAAATGCTGCGCCGGCGCGCAGACAACACCGCTTCGGGCGCCTACCCCGTGCCCGTGGGCGAGCTGCTGGGCGAGATGGCGGCGGCCGGCGTGCTGATGCAGTCGGGCATCAAGTTCAACGGCGCGCTGGTGCTGCAGATTTTTGGCGACGGTCCGGTCAAGCTGGCCGTGGCCGAGGTCCAGTCCGACCTGAGCCTGCGCGCGACGGCCACGCTCAAGGGCGACGTGGCGGACGACGCCGCGCTCGGTGCGCTGGTCAACGTGGGTGGCGGCGGGCGCTGTGCCATCACGCTCGACCCCAAGGACAAGTTCCCGGGCCAGCAGCCCTACCAGGGGGTGGTGCCGCTGGTGGATGCCCAGGGGCGCAAGCTCGAGCGCCTGAGCGACGTGCTGTCGCACTACATGCTGCAGTCCGAGCAGCTCGACGCCACGCTGGTGCTGGCGGCCAACGACCGCGTCGCCGCGGGCCTGCTGGTGCAGCGCATGCCGGTCAAGGGCGAGGGCAACATTGCGGGCGGTGCGGCGCGGCGCGACGAGGAAGACCAGATCGGCCGCAACGAGGACTACAACCGCATCGCGCACCTGGCGGCCAGCCTGACGCGCGAGGAACTGCTCACGCTCGACGTGGAGACCATCCTGCGGCGCCTGTTCTGGGAAGAGAAGCTGCTGCGTTTCGAGCCCCAGCAAGGCGCCACCGGCCCGCGCTTTGCCTGCACCTGCAGCCGCGAGCGCGTGGGCCGCATGCTGCAAAGCCTGGGCGTGGAGGAGGCCGAGAGCATCCTGGCCGAGCAGGGCCGGATCGAGGTGGCGTGCGAATACTGCGGCAAGCAGTACCACTTCGATCCCGTGGATGCGGCGCAGATTTTCGCTGGCCCGCCCGTGCGCCAGCCGCCCGCGCCCTCGGCAGTGCAGTGACACCGGGCCGGCGTGGAGCGCGGCGTGCGCGCGGCACCGGCATCCCCGCACGGCTTGCTTTTTTGATCAAATAGCGTTGTAGCGCTGATGGATCAAGCGCTTGCAGCTATTGAAAAAATAGCATGCAGCGCGCTCTTTCGCCGTTCCGCATTGGCGGCGCCACCGGGCGGCGCATGCCGCGTCCGTTTCAGGGCGTGTACTGCACGAAGATTTCGTGCGGCTTGACCATGCCCAGCTCGCTGCGCGCCTTCTCCTCGACCATGTCGAGGCCTTCCTTGAGGTCGTGCACCTCGGACATGAGGCGCGCATTGGCGGCGCTGGCGCTGGCGTTGGCGGCTTTCTGCGCGGTGATCTGGCGCTGCATCTCCTGCACGCGCAGCACGCTGCCCCGCCCGAGCCAGAGCTGGGCGTGCAGTGCAGTCAGCAGGACCAACAGCACCAGGGTGACCAGGCGGGAGACCATGGCTTCGCAATACGGCTAGGCGCGGCGTTCGGCCAGCGGCGCGGCTCAGCGCAGGTTGTAGAACGCGCGGCGGCCGGGGTAGTGGGCGATGTCGCCCAGGTCTTCCTCGATGCGCAGCAGCTGGTTGTACTTGGCCATGCGGTCCGAGCGGCTCAGCGAGCCGGTCTTGATCTGCCCGGCGTTGGTGCCGACCGCGATGTCGGCGATGGTGCTGTCCTCGGTTTCGCCCGAGCGGTGGCTGATCACGGCGGTGTAGCCGGCGCGCTTGGCCATTTCGATGGCGGCGAAGGTCTCGGTCAGCGTGCCGATCTGGTTGATCTTGATCAGGATCGAGTTGGCAATGCCCTTGTCGATGCCTTCCTGCAGGATCCTGGTGTTGGTGACGAACAGGTCGTCGCCGACCAGCTGCACGTTCTTGCCCAGGCGCTCGGTGATGTGCTTCCAGCCGTCCCAGTCGCCCTCGTGCATCGCGTCCTCGATGCTGATGATCGGGTACTTGTCGCACCAGGTGGCCAGCATGTCGGTCCAGGCTTCGGCGCTGAGCGCCAGGCCTTCGCCGGCCAGGTGGTATTGGCCGTCCTTGTAGAACTCGCTGGCGGCGCAGTCCAGGGCCAGGGCGATCTGCTCACCGGCGGTGTAGCCGGCCGCGTCGATGGCCTGCAGGATCAGCTGGATGGCGGCTTCGTGGCTCTCCACGGAAGGCGCAAAGCCACCTTCGTCGCCCACGGCGGTGCTCATGCCCTTGTCGTGGATGATCTTCTTGAGCGCATGGAACACCTCGGCGCCCCAGCGCACGGCTTCGCGGAAGCTCGGCGCGCCCACGGGCACGATCATGAATTCCTGGATGTCGAGCGTGTTGTTGGCGTGCGCGCCACCGTTGATCACGTTCATCATGGGCACGGGCAGCTGCATGCCGCCCATGCCGCCGAGGTAGCGGTACAGCGGCAGGCCCGACTCTTCGGCAGCGGCGCGGGCCACGGCCATCGAGACGGCCAGCATGGCGTTGGCGCCCAGGCGGCTCTTGTTGTCGGTGCCGTCGAGGTCGATCAGGATCTTGTCGAGAAAGGCCTGCTCGGAGGCGTCCAGGCCCAGCACAGCCTCGGAGATCTCGGTGTTGATGTGCTCCACGGCCTTGAGCACGCCCTTGCCCAGGTAGCGGCCCTTGTCGCCGTCGCGCAGCTCGATGGCTTCGCGGCTGCCGGTGGAGGCGCCCGAGGGCACGGCCGCGCGGCCCATCACGCCCGATTCGAGCAGCACGTCGCATTCGACGGTGGGGTTGCCGCGGCTGTCCAGCACTTCGCGGCCTACGATGTCAACAATGGCACTCATGGTCTTCCTTGGGGAGTTTTTGAAAAGAAACTGGCACGTTATCGGGGCGCCAGTTTATTGATGAAAATAGCCTCTGGCGCAATGCTGGCGTGCGCTGGCAGCTATCAATAAAGGAATGGCTGCAGCGCCTGGCACGGCGGTCCGCAGCGCAGCGGGAACGTTATCAGACGCCTTCGACGCAGACCATGCGCATCACGGCAGCGCCTTCGCGCGCGGCCCTGGCTTTGCGGTACTCGGGCGTGTCGTGGAAGGCGCGGGCCGCCTCGAAGCTGGGGAACTTGAGGATCACGGTGCGGCCGGGATTCCAGTCGCCTTCGAGCACCTCGACCTTGCCGCCGCGCACGCACACCTCGGCGCCGTGCACGCGCATGGCCTCGGAGCTCCACTTGCGGTACTCCTCGTACTGCGTGGGGTTGGTGACGGTGACCGATGCGATGACGTAACCACTGCTCATGTCTTCAGGCTCCAAAGTTGTTTTCGAGGAATCCGTTTTTCTTGGTGACAGCGTCCAGGGCGACCAGCGTTTCCAGCAGCGCCTGCATGTGCTGCAGCGGCACGGCGTTGGGGCCGTCGCTCAGCGCCTTGGAAGGGTCGGGATGGGTCTCCATGAACAGCCCCGCCACGCCCACGGCCACGGCCGCACGCGCCAGCACCGGCACCATCTCGCGCTGGCCGCCGCTGGTGGTGCCCTGGCCGCCGGGCAGCTGCACGCTGTGCGTGGCGTCGAACACGACCGGCGCAGCGGTCTCGCGCATGATGGCCAGGCTGCGCATGTCGCTGACCAGGTTGTTATAGCCAAAGCTGGCGCCGCGCTCGCAGGCCATGAAGCTGTCCTCGGGAAGGCCGGCTTCGCGCGCTGCGGCGCGGGCCTTGTCGATCACGTTCTTCATGTCGTGCGGCGCGAGGAACTGTCCCTTCTTGATGTTCACCGGCTTGCCCGACTGCGCCACGGCGCGGATGAAGTCGGTCTGGCGGCACAGGAAGGCAGGCGTCTGCAGCACGTCGACGACCTGGGCGGCCGCGGCGATGTCGTCCTCGGTGTGCACATCGGTGAGCACCGGCACGTTCAGTTCGCGGCGGATCTTGGCCAGGATCTCCAGGCCCTTGTCGCGGCCGGGGCCCCGAAAGCTGGTGCCGGACGACCGGTTGGCCTTGTCGAAACTGCTCTTGAAGATGAACGGGATGCCCAGGCTGGCGGTGATCTCCAAAAGCCGCCCCGCCACGTCCATCTGCAGCTGCTCGGACTCGATCACGCAGGGGCCCGCGATCAGGAAGAAGCGCTGGTCGAGGCCGACGTCAAAGCCGCAGAGTTTCATGCTGGCACCTCTTGGGGGTGGGCGGCCGCAGCGGGCGCGGGCTTCTGGTGGGCGATGGCGGCCTTGATGAAGGCGTTGAACAGCGGGTGGCCGTCCCACGGGGTCGACTTGAACTCGGGGTGGAACTGCACGCCCATGAACCACGGGTGCACGGCCTGGGGCAGCTCGACGATTTCGGTCAGGTGCTCGCGCTGGGTCAGCGCCGAGATCACCAGCCCCGCCTTGCGCAGCTGCTCAAGGTAGTTCACGTTGGCTTCGTAGCGGTGGCGGTGGCGCTCGGTCACCACGCTGCCGTAGATGCGGTGCGCCAGCGTGCCCGGTTCCACGTCCGAGCTTTGCGCGCCCAGGCGCATGGTGCCGCCGAGGTCGGAGTTGGCGTCGCGCGTCTGGATGGAGCCGTCCGCGTCCTTCCACTCGTTGATCAGTGCGATCACCGGGTACGGGGTGGCGGGGTCGAATTCGGTGGAGTTGGCGCCCTCGAGGCCGGCCACATGGCGGGCGTACTCGATGGTGGCGACCTGCATTCCCAGGCAGATGCCGAGGTAGGGCACCTTGTGCTCGCGGGCGTACTGGGCCGTGCTGATCTTGCCCTCGACGCCGCGCGAACCGAAGCCACCGGGCACGAGGATGGCGTCGTACTGCGCGAGCTTCTCGGCGGCATGGCCTTCGATGGTCTCGGAGTCGATGTGGTCGATCTTCACGCGCACATGGTTCTGCATGCCGGCGTGGCGCAGCGCCTCGTTGACCGACTTGTAGCTGTCCGACAGCTCGACGTATTTGCCCACCATGGCAATGCGCACTTCGCCTTGCGGGCTTTCGGTCTCGTGCACGAGCGCGTCCCAGCGCTTGAGGCTGGTGGGCGGCGTGTTCAGGCGCAGCTTATCGCAGATCAGGCCGTCGAGGCCCTGCTCGTGCAGCATGCGCGGCACCTTGTAGATGGTGTCCACGTCCCACATGGAGATCACGCCCCATTCCTGCACGTTGGTGAACAGCGAGATCTTTTCGCGCTCTTCCGACGGCACGGGGTGGTGCGCACGGCACAGCAGGGCGTCGGGCTGGATGCCGATCTTGCGCAGCTCCTGCACCGTGTGCTGGGTGGGCTTGGTCTTGAGCTCGCCGGCCGTGGCAATCCAGGGCAGGTAGGTCAGGTGCACGAAGGCGGTGTTGTTGGGGCCCATGCGCAGGCTCATCTGGCGCACGGCTTCAAGGAAAGGCAGCGATTCGATGTCCCCCACCGTGCCGCCGATCTCGACGATGGCCACATCGACCGCGTCGGGCGTGTCCATCCCGGCACCGCGCTTGATGAATTCCTGGATCTCGTTGGTGACGTGCGGAATCACCTGCACCGTCTTGCCGAGGTAGTCGCCGCGGCGCTCTTTCTCGAGCACCGACTGGTAAATCTTGCCGGTGGTGAAGTTGTTCGACTTCTTCATGCGCGTTTCAATGAAACGCTCGTAATGGCCCAGGTCGAGGTCGGTTTCGGCGCCGTCGTCGGTCACGAAAACTTCGCCGTGCTGGAATGGCGACATGGTGCCCGGGTCCACGTTGATGTACGGGTCGAGCTTGATGAGGGTGACTTTGAGGCCCCGCGATTCGAGGATCGCGGCAAGGGAGGCTGAGGCGATTCCCTTGCCCAGGGAAGACACCACACCGCCGGTGACGAAGACAAATTTGGTCATGTCATTTATAGGTGGTGGGAAATTGGGATTATAGGTGTCACCCCTGCGGGCCTGCCGGCCGCCGCACGCTTGGCCCCATGGCAGCGTCTGCTAAATTGCAGGCCATGAATGAGCTTGCTGGCAAACACGTGCTTCTGGGCCTCAGCGGAGGGGTCGCTTGTTACAAATCGGCCGAACTGTGCCGCCTGTTGATCAAGGAGGGCGCCACCGTGCAGGTGGTCATGACCGAGGCCGCCGAGCGCTTTATCACGCCCGTGACGATGCAGGCGCTGTCGGGCCGGCCCGTGTACGGATCGCAGTGGGACGCGCGCGAGTCCAACAACATGCCGCACATCAACCTGGGCCGCGAGGCCGATGTGGTCCTGATCGCTCCCTGCAGCGCCGACTTCGTGGCACGGCTGGCGCAGGGCCGGGCCGACGAGCTGCTGAGCCTGCTGTGCCTGGCGCGGCCGCAAGAGCGCGTGCCGCTGCTGCTGGCGCCGGCCATGAACCGTGAAATGTGGGCGCACCCGGCCACGCAGCGCAACCTGGCGCAGGTCGCCGCGGACGGCGCCGCGGTGCTGGCCGTGGGCCACGGCGACCAGGCCTGCGGCGAGACCGGCGACGGGCGCATGCTCGAGCCCGCCGAACTGCTCGAAGAAACCATCGCCTTTTTGACGCCCAAGCGCCTGGCGGGGCAGAAGGTCCTGGTCACCGCCGGCCCGACGTTCGAAGCCATCGACCCGGTCCGAGGCATCACCAACCATTCGAGCGGCAAGATGGGCTTTGCGATTGCGCGCGCGGCGCGCGAGGCTGGCGCCGAGGTCACGCTGGTGGCCGGCCCGGTGCACCTGCCCACGCCGCGCGGCGTCCACCGCGTGGACGTGCAATCTGCACAAGAAATGCTCGAAGCGGTTATCCCGCGTGCGCAGACAGCTACCGTATTCATAGCAACTGCCGCGGTGGCCGACTGGCGGCCGGCCTCGCAGTCGCAGCAGAAGATCAAGAAGGATGGCTCGGGCCGGACGCCGGTGCTCGGCTTTGTCGAGAACCCCGACATCCTGGCGACCGTGGCGCAGTCGCAGCATGCGCTGGTCGGCGACCTGTTTTGCGTCGGTTTTGCCGCCGAGAGCCACGACCTGCTCGCGCACGCCAGCGCCAAGCGCGCGCGCAAGGGCGTGCCGCTGCTGGTAGGCAACATCGGCCCGGCCACCTTTGGCCTGGACGACAACGCGCTGCTGCTGGTCGACGCGCAAGGCCACCGCGAGCTGCCGCGTGCTTCCAAGCGTGCGCTGGCGCGGCAGCTGGTGGAAGACCTGGCCACCCGCCTGCCACCCCGCCCCGCGGCCTGACGGGAGCGCGCATGGCCGCACCGTCGCCATCCCGCTGGGACCCGCCCGCTGACGGGGACTTTGCGCGCTATGTGGAGCAGCTGATGGCGCAGCAGGCTGCGGCCCTGGGCGCTGCCACCCGGGCCAGCAAGCCGCACCACGGCCTGGACGAAACCGCCCGCGGTGCGTCGGCGCACCCCGCCGCGCATGCGCCCGCCGGCATGGTCCGCCCCGATGGCTCAGACAAGGTGGTGGGCCGCCCCCCGCATGCCAGTCCCGCTGCGGCACTGTCTGGCATGTCGGCCGAATGGGTGCGGCGGCTGCGTCCGATCGCTATCGCCTGGCCTTGGCTGGTGGCGTTCCAGGCGCTGGCCCTGTTCGCTTGGGGGCGGGGGTCGCTGTGGGCACTGCTGGCCACCGCGCTGGCCGGCTGGGGTGTGCGTTCGGCGCAGGCGCTGTTGGCGAGGTTACAGTCGCGGTCCCCGGTCCATGCACCCATGGACATTGCCGTCGCCATCGACCGCTTGCAGCAGAGGCTGCGCGAGCGGACGCGACACGCCGCAAAGACCCCCACAAGCCATGAAAATTGATCTCAAAATTCTCGATGCGCGCCTGGCGCAGCAACTGCCCGCCTATGCCACGCCCGGCAGCGCCGGCCTCGATTTGCGCGCCTGTCTGGACGCGCCGCTCACGCTCGAGCCCAATGCCTGGCAGCTGGTGCCCACCGGCATCGCCATCTACCTCAAAGACCCCGGCTATGCCGCGCTGATCCTGCCGCGCTCGGGCCTGGGCCACAAGCACGGCATCGTGCTGGGCAACCTGGTCGGGCTCATCGACAGCGACTACCAGGGGCAGCTCATGGTCAGCGCCTGGAACCGCAGCGGCGCGCCGTTCACGCTCGAGCCGATGGAGCGCCTGGCCCAGTTGGTGATCGTGCCGGTGGTGCAGGCCCGGTTCAACGTGGTGAGCGAATTTCCCGCCACCCTGCGCGGCGAAAACGGCTACGGCTCCACCGGCAAGGCCTGAGCCTGTAGGCCCCGGCCCACCGGGGCGCGGCGTTCTGGCCGACCTGAGGGCCCGCCATCGCCCGGCGCGGGGAATGCATGGGGTCTGCTGAAATCGGTCTCTCGTGCCACCTGCCGGGAGTCCTCCCGCTGGCGGCACCCTCACAAGGAGTTTGTCATGCACACCACCATCACCCGCGGCGCCCATGTGGCCGCATCCGTCCTGCTGCTGGGCACGTTGGCAGCCTGCGCACCGTATCCCGCCCAGTCGCCGGTCTATCAGCAACCGTCATACCCGCAAACCTCTTATCCCCAGCAGCCTGCCTATCCCTCGGGCGGATACCAGACATATCCCGCACAGCAGGGCGCGCCGGTCGGCACCGAGTACGGCCGGGTGGCAAACATCGAGCTGCTGCAACCGCAGGCGCAGCAACGCGGCCAGACCTCGGGCGGCGGGGCCTTGCTGGGTGCGGTGGTGGGCGGTGTGCTGGGCAACCAGATCGGCGGCGGCAGCGGGCGTGCCGCGGCTACGGCCGTGGGCGCCCTGGGAGGCGCCGTGGTGGGCAATACGGTGGAAGGCCGCAACAATGCCGCCAATGCGGGCAGCTATGACCAGGCCTATCGCATCACCATCCAGCTGGACCAGGGCGGGCTGCGCGCCTATGACGTGAGTTCGCCGGGCGACCTGCACATAGGCGACCGGGTGCGCCTCTACAACGGCCAGATTTCTCGCATGTGATCGCGAGGCGGGTGCGGGGGGGGGGGCTGCCCCGTCCCCGTCGCCACAGATGCGCTCAGTGCAGCAGGTCGTTGCCTGGCGCGTGGGGTTCGATGCGGAAGAAACCTGTGCCGGCGGTGCCGCTGCCAATTTCTTCTTCGGTCGCCTCGCGCACGCCGCATACGGTGAGGTGCAGGCGGATGGCGATGCCCGCCAGCGGGTGGTTTCCGTCCAGCACCACATGGTCGGGGTAAATCTCCGACACCGTGTAGAGCGCCTCGCGAGGCGCGTCAGGGTTGCAGCCGGCGGGCAGGGCGTTGCCGTCGAAGGTCATGCCTTCCTCCAGCTCGGCGGGGAAGAGAGCGCGCGGTTCCAGAAACAGCAGCTGGTCGTTGTAGTCACCGAATGCCTCTTCGGGCTCGATGTGCAGCGAGAGCTTGTCGCCGATGGTGTGGCCCTGCAGCGCCTCCTCGATGCGCGCCAGCAGGTCGTCGCCTCCGACCAGGAACTCCACCGGCTCTGCCAGCACGTCCAGTTCCTCGCCGAGGGTGTCTTTGAGGGTCCACGTCAGTGCGACCACACATTGTTCTGTAATTTCCATAGGAGAATTGTCGCAGTTTGACCAACAGCCCTTCTTGTGGGGCCGATAAGTTTCCATGGACATCCACCATCCCCTGGCCCTTCTGGGCGGATTGACGCCAACGCAGTTCATGCGCCGCCACTGGCAGAAGAAACCCCTGCTGGTGCGCCAGGCGATCCCCGGCTTCCAGCCCGCGCTTTCGCGGGCACAGCTGTTTGCGCTGGCGGGGCAGGAGGGCGTGGAGTCGCGCCTGGTGCAGCAGATCGGTGCGGCATGGAAGCTGCAGCACGGCCCGCTGCCGCGCCGCGCGCTGCCGCCGCTGCAGCGCCCCGATTGGACGCTGCTGGTGCAAGGGGCGGACCTGCATGACAACGGCGTGCATGCGCTGATGCAGCAGTTTCGCTTTGTGCCCGATGCCCGGCTCGATGACCTGATGATCAGCTATGCCAGCGATGGCGGCGGCGTGGGGCCGCACTTCGACAGCTACGACGTGTTCCTGCTGCAGGCCCATGGGCGCCGGCGCTGGCGCATCGGCCGGCAGAAGGACCTGAGCCTGCGCGACGACGTTCCGCTGAAAATTCTCGCGCACTTCGAGCCCGAGGAAGAGTACGTGCTGGAGCCCGGCGACATGCTCTATCTGCCCCCGCGCTGGGCGCACGACGGCATTGCCGAGGGCGAGTGCATGACCTATTCGGTGGGCTTTCGCGTGCCCGAACGCACCGATCTCGCGCAGGAGCTGCTGGTGCGGCTGGCCGATGGCGACGACGGCGAAGGCGGGGCGCCGCTGCTCTACCGCGACGCCCAGCAGGCCGCCGTGGCACAGCCGGGCGAGATTCCGCTGGCCCTGCAGGATTTTGCCCGCGCCGCCCTGCAGCGCGCGCTCGCGCAGCCGCGCGTGCTGGAGCGTGCGCTGGGCGAGTACCTGACCGAGCCCAAAGCCAATGTCTGGTTCGAGCCGGGGCCGGACGGCGTCATGCTGGAAGAGTTGGCGCTGGACCGGCGCACGCGCATGCTGTACGACGCAGACCATGTCTTCATCAACGGCGAGAGCTACCGCGCCGCCGGGCGCGATGCTCGGTTGATGCGCCAACTGGCCGACCAGCGCAGGCTGCAGGCGCACGAGCTGGCGCAGGCCAGCGACGGCGCGCTCGAACTGCTCTCGTCCTGGTGCGATGCCGGCTGGGCGCACGCCCACCCCTCTGGCGAAGCCCGCTGACATGCCCGTATCACCGAACCTGTACGAGGGGTTGGAGGCTCCACTGCCCCAGGGCCGGTTCAGTGGGCGCACGCAATTCCAGCAACGGGTGCGCGATGCGTTTGCCACCGCCGCCCGCGAGGGGTGGCGCGAGATCACCATCAGCGATGCGAATTTTCACGACTGGCCGCTGGGCGAGCGAGCGGTGGCCGACGCGCTGCAGGCATGGTCCCGCACGGGGCGGCGCTTCAACGTGCTGGCGCGCAGCTACGACGAGGTGGTGCGGCGCCACGCCCGCTTCGTGTCCTGGCGCCGCACCTGGGACCACATCGTGACCTGCCGTGCCAGCGCTGCGGCGGACCAGCTGGACATTCCCAGCGCCATCTGGTCGCCGGGCTGGACGCTGCAGCGGTGGGACCCGGAGCGCTGCACTGGCATCAGCGGCAGCGAGCCCGAGCGGCGTGTCCTGCTGGGCGAGGCACTGGGCGGATGGCTGCGCAACAAGAGCGCACCGGGCTTTCCGGCCAGCACATTGGGGTTGTAGGCTGCCCCTGCGGAAAAGCGTCCGATGCACGCAACGTTTGGTAGCAGCAAGGGGGCGTCAGTGTTAGTCAGGATTGACGAATTCCCAATATAATCATCGATCGAGTAGAAAACGCGCGTTGCGCAAACTCTGCCAGAGCGTAGCCTAGCTGCAAGAGCGCTGGCGTTGTGGCATCCAATTTTTTGTACGTCCACCAAGGAAACCTGAAATGAACAAGACCCTCGTCCTGGCCTCCCTGATCGCTGTCGCCGCCCTCGCTGCCTGCGGCAAGAAGGAAGAGCCCGTTTCTGCGCCTGCACCTGCTCCCGTCGAAGTGCCCGCACCTGCACCCGCACCCGCAGAAGCTCCTGCCGCTGCACCCGCTGCCGATGCCACCGCTCCTGCGGCCGCTGCTGCTGACGACGCTGCCAAGGCTGCTGCTGAAGCTGCCGACGCTGCCAAGGCTTCTGCCGACGCTGCTGCAGCAGCCGCTGCTGCACCTGCCCCTGCTTCCAAGTAAGTCGCAGCGGTCCGGGCGCCAGGCCTCTGCGGCTGGCGCTCTGGCACAAACCCCGCACCCCTTTGGGTCGGGGTTTTTTTTCGCCAGTGCGCAAGGGGCATCAGCCTAAGGGCACGCTCAGCCAGTCGGTGCCGGACAGCGGATGGGCAATGCCGATGTCCGAGGGACTCCAGCCCATGGCAGCGGCGAGGGCTGCCTGTACCAGCTCGGCGCGGTTGTTTTGGGCACTCAGGTGCGCCCCGACCACGCATTGCAGTCCGGGATGGCACACCGCACGCAGGATGTCCGCTGCGGCGGCATTCGCAAGGTGACCATAGGCGCCGCCCACCCGGCGCTTGAGGAAGGCTGGATACCGCGACGCCTCCAGCAACTCGGGATCGTGGTTCGATTCCAGCAGCAAGGCATGGCAGCCTGCGAGTTCGCGCAGTACGTGGTCGGAGGCATGGCCCAGATCGGTCACCACGCCCAGGTGCGATGCGCCGTCGCTGCAGCGCAGCTGCAGGGGCTCGCGCGCATCGTGCGGCACGGTGAAGGGCCGGGCCTCGAAGCTTCCGAGGTCGATGGCCTCGCCGTCGCAGGCGAGGTGGAGCAGGCCGTCGAACTCGGGCTCGCCCAACGCGGCATACGTGCCCGCACTCATCCAGACGGGGATGCGCTCGCGCAGGGCGAGCGCCCGCGCGCAGCCGATGTGGTCCGAGTGCTCGTGGGTGACGAAAAGGGCGTCGATCTGGTCCAGCGCCAGACCCGCCAGCCCCAGGCGGGCCTGCAGCTGGCGCAGCCCCAAGCCGCAGTCGACCAGCAGGCGCTGCACCAGGGCGCCGCTGCGCCCCTCGACCACGGTGGCATTGCCTGAGCTGCCGCTGCCCAGGCTCCTGAAGCGCAGCATGGCGCCGCGCTTTACTTCAGGTCGGCGGCGAGAACGCGCACGATGCTTTGGGCATTGGCCGAGGTTTCCGGCGCACCGGCCGCATTGAGCACCGACACCGTGCTGGCATTGCCTTCGCTGCGCACCACCACGCGGTACTTGAGCGGGGGCGTCGCACCCTTGGAGCCAAACAGCTTGCTGAAGAAGCCTTCTTTCTCCTTGTCGGTGCCCGGTGCCACGTAGCGCACGAAATACACGCCCTGGCTGCGGTCGCGGTCTTCGACGGTGAAGCCGGTGCGGTCCAGGGCCAGCCCGATGCGGCGCCAGGCGCGGTCAAAGCCCTCATCGAGTTGCAGCACCGGGGCGCCACCCACACTGGCAATGCGCGCGCTGGGCGGCAGTTGCACCGGCGCGGCCGCAATCGCCTTGGATTGCTCTTCGCTCACGCCGAGCTTGACCATCAGGCGGCGCAGGAATTCGGTTTCCAGCTCGGGGCTCACCGGGCGCGGCTGCCAGATGGTGCTGTCCTTGGCTGCGCTGGTGTAGACCTCGACCATGCCGCGGTGGCTGATGTAGATCTCGGTGCTGCCGTCGGCAGCGCGTTCCAGGCGGGTGCGGAACTTGTCGCGCTCGCCGGTGGAATACAGCGACTCGAACACCTTGCCAAGCGTCGAGCGGATGATGTCCTGCGGCAGCTTGGCGCGGTTTTCGGCCCAGTCGGTTTCCATGATGCCGACGTTGGACTGGTCGAGCGCGAGCGTGAAGCCGTTCTCGGTCCAGAACTCGCGCACCGGGTCCCAGAGCTGGTCGGCGGGGCGCTTGACGACCAGCCAGCGCTGGTTGCCGTCGCGCTCGATGCGCACGTCGCCCAGCGCGGCGGCGGCCGCAGTGCTGGTGGCCGACGGCTGGGCGGCCTGGCCGGCCTGCAGCGCGTTGGCAGACACCACGCCGCCCGGAACCGTGTAGCGGCTCTCGCGCGAGAGTTGTTGCAGGTCGGGCGGCACTTCGAGGGTGGGGCCTTTGGTGGCACTCTTGTAGTCGATTTTTTCGCCATCCAGCGCCGAACAGGCGGACAGCGCAATGGTCAGGCCCAGCAGGCCCAGTCGTGCAGTAGGGTTCACGCAGAAATCCTTGGAAATGCGGACAAGAGCGAAGGGTGTGTCAGAGCAGGCCGCTGTCGCGCAGCGCGCCTTCGACCACGGCTTCGTTGTGGGGGGCGAGCGGCGTCATGGGCAGGCGCATGGTGCCGCCGCACAGGCCCATGCGGGCCATGGCCCACTTGAGGGGGATGGGGTTGGCCTCGATGAACAGGTTCTTGTGCACGGGCATCAGCTGGAACTGGATCTCTATGGCGCGGCGCACGTCGCCGGCCAGGGCGGCCTGGCACAGCTGGCTCATCAGGCGCGGCGCCACGTTGGCGGTGACGCTCACGTTGCCATGGCCGCCGCACAGCATCAGCGCGACGGCGGTGGGGTCGTCGCCCGAGTACACGGCGAAGTTTTTCGGTAGGTCGCGGATCAGCCACTGCGCGCGCTCGATGTTGCCCGTGGCCTCCTTGATGCCGATGATGCCCGGCACCTGCGCCAGGCGCAGCACGGTGTCGTGCTGCATGTCGGCCACCGAGCGGCCGGGCACGTTGTAGAGCACGGTGGGCAGGTCGCCCGTGGCCTCGGCGATGGCCTTGAAGTGCTGGTACTGGCCCTCTTGCGTGGGCTTGTTGTAGTAGGGCACGACCTGCAACTGGCTGTCGGCGCCGACCTTCTTGGCGAACCGGGCCAGCTCGATGGCTTCGGCGGTGGAGTTGGCACCGCAGCCGGCCATGATGGGCACGCGCTTGGCGGCCTGCTCGACGCTGACGCGGATGATCTCGCAGTGCTCCTCGACGTTGACCGTGGGGGACTCGCCCGTGGTGCCCACCACGCCGATGCAGTCGGTGCCTTCGGCAATGTGCCAGTCGATCAGTTTGCGCAGGGCGGGGTAGTCCACGCTGCCATCCGCGTGCATGGGGGTGGCGAGGGCGACGATGCTGCCGGTGAGGGGGGCGCTAGGTAGGGTCATGTCCGCAGTGCAAAACGGTAAAAGGGCATTCTAACTAGAGCCGCCGGCCAGCCCGTGGCGCGCGGGCGCAGCGGCCTCGGAGGTGGCCCGCACGGCGGCGATGCGCTGCACGAAGCGCGCGGGCGCGTCCAGGTAGCCGTCTTCGTAGGCCACCACGCGCAGGCCTGCGCAGGTGGCGAGCAGCTCGCCTGGCTGGAGCAGAAAGTCCGGGCGCGAGGGCCTGCCGACGGTTTCGTTGCCGCTGGCAAAGGTCTCGCAGAGCAGCACGCCGCCTGGCGCCACGCTGGCGACCAGCGTGGGCCACAGCGGCCGCCAGAGGTAGTTCGTCACCACCACGGCGCCGAACTGGCGTCCGGCAAACGGCCAGGGGCCGTTCTCGATGTCGGCGCAGACCGCCTCGCCCACGGCCGCCGCGGCCTCGGCGGCTTGCGGTGCACGGTCCACGCCCGTGACCGGGTGGCCGCGCAGGGCAAACCAGCGCAGGTGGCGGCCCAGGCCGCAGGCGACGTCGAGCACCGGGGCGCCGGGCGGCACCAGATGCGACCAGCGCCGCACCCAGTCGGAAGGGGTTTCAGAGCCGTGCATGCAGGTCCTTACTATTGTTTATGTAGCTGCCAGCGCTTTATGGATAAGCGCTGGAGGCTGTTTTCATGGGAAATGCGTCAGAAGCAGGCCCACATCTGGTCTGCGAGCATCACCATGAAGCCGGGCTCGGAATACAGCGCAAACACCGCGAGCGACGCCGCCAGCGCGAGCACGCCCAGCCCCCAGCCGCGCCAGGCGGGGCGGCGGGCGTGCGGGGCGGTGGGCAGGCGGTCGGTGGACATGTCAGGCGGGCAGCGGGGCGGTGCGCTGGATGGCGTGCTCCTTGACCGGCAGGTTGATCAGCCCGGCCACGACGCCGAGCACGATCGCGAGGATCCAGACGGTATCGTAGCTGCCGGTGCGGTCGTACAGGTAGCCGCCCAGCCACACTCCCATGAAGCTGCCCAGCTGGTGGCTGAAGAACACGAAGCCGCCGAGCATCGACAGGTGCTGCACGCCAAAGATCTGCGCAATGGTGGCATTGGTCGGCGGCACCGTGGACAGCCACAAGGCGCCCATCACGGCGGAGAAGATGTAGACGCTGGCGGGCGTCAGCGGCGCCAGCAGGAAGATGCCGATGACCACGGCACGCGCGAAGTAGATGAACGCCAGGATGTTGCGCTTGGGCATGCGCTGGCCCAGCGTGCCGGCGATGTAGGTGCCGAACACGTTGAACAGGCCGATCAGCGCCAGCGCATAGCTGGCGACCTGGGGCGACAGGCCGTGGTCCTTGAGGTAGCTGGGCATGTGCACGCCGATGAACACCACCTGGAAGCCGCAGACAAAGTAGCCTGCCGTCAGCAGCAGGAAGCTGGGGTAGCGGAAGGCCTCGGCCAGCGCCTGGCCCACCGTCTGGGCGCGGCGCACGGGCGCCGTGCCCTTGAAGCCCGGCTCGCGCAGGCCGAACGCCAGCGGCACCACCAGCAGCACCATCAACGCCAGGGCCAGCAGGGCGTCCTGCCAGCCCAGGCGCGTGATCAGAAAGCCCTCGACGGGCACCATCAGGAACTGGCCGAACGAGCCTGCGGCCGCGGCCACGCCCATGGCCCACGAGCGGCGCTCGGGCGCAATCTGGCGCCCCAGCACGCCATAGATCACCGCATAGGTGGTGCCGGCCTGGGCCGCTCCGATCAGCACCCCGGCCGTGAGCGCAAACAAGGTGGTGCTGGGCGACAGCGCCATGCCCGCCAGGCCCAGCGCATAGAGCAGCGCGCCGCCGACGAGCACGCGAAAGGCGCCGAAGCGGTCGGCCACCATGCCGGCGAAGATGCCCATGACGCCCCACGACAGGTTCTGGATCGCCAGCGCCAGCGCAAACGATTGCCGCGTCCAGCCCATCTCCTGCGTGATCGGCTGCAGCCACAGGCCAAAGCCGTGGCGGATGCCCATGGACAGGGTGACGATGGCGGCGCCGCAGGCCAGCACCTGGAACATCGAAAGTTTGCGCGGTTCGGTTTGCATCGGGCGAATGTAGCCAATTGCGTCGGGGTTTGCTTGACGCCTGCATGACGCGTGCACGCCCCGGGGGCCGGGCCGGGACGGCCCACGGGCCTGTCTTTATATCCAGCTATTGCGGCAGCGCAGCACTACAATCCGCCACCATGGCAGCCAAACCCACCCCCATAACCCCCCCCGAATATTCCGAAAGCTCGATCCGCGTGCTCAAGGGCCTGGAGCCCGTCAAGCAGCGCCCGGGCATGTACACGCGCACCGACAACCCGCTGCACATCATCCAGGAAGTGCTCGACAACGCTGCCGACGAGGCGCTCGCCGGGCATGGCAAGAAGATCCGCGTCACGCTGCACACCGATGGCTCGGTCAGCGTGGACGACGACGGCCGCGGCATCCCGTTCGGCATGCACCCCGAAGAACAGGCCCCCGTGGTCGAGCTGGTGTTCACGCGCCTGCACGCCGGCGGCAAATTCGACAAGGGCAAGGGCGGCGCCTACAGCTTCTCGGGCGGCCTGCACGGCGTCGGCGTGTCGGTGACGAACGCGCTCTCGCAGCGCATGGAGGTGACCAGCCACCGCGAAGGCCAGGTCGCCACTCTGGTGTTTTCAGCGGGCGATGTGATCGAGCCGCTGGCCCTGCGTGCCCAGGGCCCGGGCGACCGCCGCCAGGGCACGAGCGTGCGCGCCTGGCCCGACGCCAAGTACTTCGAATCGGCCCACCTGCCCATGGCCGAGCTGACGCACCTGCTGCGCAGCAAGGCGGTGCTGATGCCCGGCGTGTCGGTCACGCTCACGGTCGAGAAAACGCGCGAGGTCCAGACCTGGCAGTACAAGGGCGGCCTGCGCGACTACCTGATGCAGACGCTGGTCACCGACCCCGTGATCCCGCTGTTCGAGGGCGAGGGCTTTGCCGACAGCGGCCACGACAGCTTCGCGGAAGGCGAGGGCGCCGCCTGGTGCGTGGCCTTCACCGAAGAGGGCGCGCCGGTGCGCGAGAGCTATGTCAACCTGATCCCCACCAGTGCCGGCGGCACGCACGAGAGCGGCCTGCGCGACGGCCTGTTCCAGGCCGTCAAGAGCTTCATCGAACTGCATAGCCTTTTACCGAAGGGCGTCAAGCTCATGCCGGAAGACGTGTTTGCGCGCGCCAACTACGTGCTCTCGGCCAAGGTGCTCGATCCGCAGTTCCAGGGCCAGATCAAGGAGCGGCTGAACTCGCGCGACGCCGTGCGCCTGGTGTCGAGCTTCGTGCGCCCCGCGCTCGAGCTCTGGCTGCACCAGCATGTGGAGTACGGCAAGCGGCTGGCCGAACTCGCGATCAAGGCCGCGCAGTCGCGCCAGAAGGCCGGCCAGAAGGTCGAGAAGCGCAAGGGATCGGGCGTGGCCGTGCTGCCGGGCAAGCTCACCGACTGCGAAAGCCGCGACCTCGCCTACAACGAGGTCTTCCTGGTCGAGGGCGACTCGGCCGGCGGCAGCGCCAAGATGGGCCGCGACAAGGAAACCCAGGCCGTGCTGCCGCTGCGCGGCAAGGTGCTCAACACCTGGGAGGTCGAGCGCGACCGGCTGTTCGCGAACAACGAGATCCACGACATCGCCGTGGCCATCGGCGTCGACCCGCACGGGCCCAACGACACCCCCGACCTTTCGGGCCTGCGCTACGGCAAGATCTGCATCCTCAGCGACGCCGACGTCGACGGCTCGCACATCCAGGTGCTGCTGCTGACGCTGTTCTTCCGCCATTTCCCCAAGCTCATCGAGACCGGCCATGTCTATGTGGCGCGGCCGCCGCTGTTCCGCGTCGATGTGCCGGCGCGCGGCAAGAAGCCTGCCGCCAAGATGTACGCGCTCGACGAGGGCGAGCTCACCGCCATCCTCGATAAGTGCGCCAAGGACGGCGTGGCGCGCGAGAAATGCGCCATCAGCCGCTTCAAGGGCCTGGGCGAGATGAACGCCGAGCAGCTCTGGGAGACCACGCTCAACCCCGACACGCGGCGCCTGCTGCCGGTGCAGCTGGGCGCGCTCGACTTCGCGGCCACCGAGGGCCTGATCACCAAGCTCATGGGCAAGGGCGAAGCCGGCGCGCGGCGCGAGCTGATGGAGCTGCACGGCGACAGCGTGGAAGTCGATATTTAAGTGTTTTTGGCCTCCAGCCCTTACTGGGTAAGCGCTGATAGCTATCAAAAATAGAGTGATCAATCTGGTGGCCCGGCCCCGCGCCGCGCGCCAACGACGGAATGCCCCGCATGAGTGACCAACCCACCCTCGAATTTTCTGCCCCCGAAACGCCCGACGAGCCGGGCCTGGGCACCTACGCCCAGCGCGCCTACCTCGAATACGCCCTGAGCGTGGTCAAGGGCCGCGCCCTGCCCGATGTGTGCGACGGCATGAAGCCCGTGCAGCGGCGCATCCTGTATGCGATGGAGCGCATGGGCCTGGGCCACTCGGGCAACACCGCGCCCAAGCCGGTCAAGAGCGCGCGCGTGGTCGGCGACGTGCTCGGGCGCTTCCACCCGCACGGCGACCAGTCGGCCTACGACGCGCTGGTGCGCATGGCACAGGACTTCTCGCAGCGCTACCCGCTGATCGACGGCCAGGGCAACTTCGGCTCGCGCGACGGCGATGGCGCAGCGGCCATGCGCTACACCGAGGCGCGGCTGTCCAAGATCACCAGCCTGCTCACGGGCGAGATCGACGAAGGCACCGTCGACTTCATTCCCAACTACGACGGCTCCACCGTCGAGCCGCGCCAGCTGCCGGCGCGCCTGCCGTTCACGCTGCTCAACGGCGCCAGCGGCATCGCCGTGGGCCTGGCCACCGAAATCCCCAGCCACAACCTGCGCGAGGTGGCCGATGCCTGCGTGGCGCTGATCAAGAACCCGCAGTTGTCCGAGGCGGACCTGCTGGCGCTGGTGCCCGGCCCCGACTACCCCGGCGGCGGCCAGATCATCAGCGCCGCCAGCGACATCGCCGATGCCTACCGCAGCGGCCGCGGCAGCCTGAAGGTGCGCGCGCGCTGGAAGATCGAAGAGCTGGCGCGCGGCCAGTGGCAGCTGGTCGTGACCGAGCTGCCGCCCGGCGTGAGCACACAAAAGGTGCTCGAGGAAATCGAGGAGCTGACCAACCCCAAGATCAAGACCGGCAAGAAGGCGCTCACGCAGGAGCAGACGCTGCTCAAGGCCAGCGTGCTGGCCGTGCTCGACGTGGTGCGCGACGAGTCGAGCAAGGACGCGCCCGTGCGCCTGGTGTTCGAGCCCAAGACCGGCAAGACGCCGCAGCAGGAGTTGATCACGGCGCTGCTCGCGCACACCAGCCTGGAGACGTCGTCGTCCATCAACCTCACCATGGTCGGCATCGATGGCAAGCCGGTGCAGAAGTCGCTGCGCCGCATGCTCGAAGAGTGGATCGCGTTCCGCCAGGGCACGATCACGCGGCGCTCGCAGCACCGTTTAACCAAGGTGCTGGACCGCATCCATATCCTCGAAGGGCGGCAGACCGTGCTGCTCAACATCGACGAGGTCATCGCGATCATCCGCGCCGCCGAGGAGCCCAAGGCGGCGCTGATCGCGCGCTTTGCCCTGAGTGAGCGCCAGGCCGAGGACATCCTTGAAATCCGCCTGCGCCAGCTCGCGCGGCTCGAAGCCATCAAGATCGAGCAGGAGCTCAAGGACCTGCGCGAGAGCCAGGGCAAGCTCGAGGAAATCCTAGGTAGCCCGGCCGCGCTGCGCCGCCTGATGACCAAGGAAATCGAGCAGGACGCCAAGCAGTTCGCCGACGCGCGCCGCACCCTGATCCAGGCCGAGAAGAAGGCCGTGGTCGAGGTCAAGGTGGTCGATGAGCCGGTCACCGTCGTGGTGTCGCAAAAAGGCTGGGTGCGCGCGCGCAACGGCCACGGCCACGAGGCCGCCAGCTTCGCCTTCAAGGCCGGCGACGGGCTGTATGGCACGTTCGAGTGCCGCACCGTCGACACCTTTCTGGTGTTCGGCAGCAATGGCCGCGTGTATTCGGTGCTGGTGGCGCAACTGCCCGGCGCGCGCGGCGACGGCCAGCCCGTGACCACGCTGATCGAGCTCGAGCCCGGCAGCCAGATCGCGCACTACTTTGCCGGCCCGCCCGCCGCCACGCTGCTGCTGGCCAGCACCGGAGGCTACGGCTTCCTGGCGACGGTGGAGGCCATGGTCTCGCGCAACAAGAGCGGCAAGGCCTTCCTCAGCCTCGGCGAGGGCGAGGCCGTGTGCGCACCCTCGCACGCAGCGCACACCAGCGGCAGCGCGCCGCTCGCCGCCGCCACGCATGTGGCCTGCGCATCGGTGGGCGGGCGCATCCTGACCTTTGAAATCAGCGAACTCAAGCGCATGGACAAGGGCGGGCGCGGCCTGATGCTGATCGACCTGGAGGCCAAGGACCAGCTCGCGGGCGCGACGGCCTACACGCGCAGCATCCGCATCGAGGGCGTGGGGCGCGGCGGCAAGCCGCGCGAAGAAACGCTGGAGATCCGCTCGCTCAACAACGCCCGCGCTGCGCGGGGGCGCAAGGGCAAGGCGGCGGATCTGGGCTTCAAGCCGGCTTCGGTGGTGCGCGTGGAATAGACAGACCTTTGATCTAGCGCAAGGGCGTGTCGGGCGGCTTGGGTGTAATGGCGGGTTGACTAGCGACGACTTTTACATGTCGACATAACAAAAAGGCCCCCGATGAAGCAACTCCGCATTGCCCACAAGCTGTGGTTGTCCGTCCTTGCCATCGTGTTGCTGCTGGCCGCTGTGCTGGGGTGGGCCGGCCTGCGGTCGGCCCAGGTGCAGGCCGAGAGCGACACGGCCACTGCGGCGATGGCACGGCGCGTGGAAGCCGCCATCCGCTGGGCGGGCCTGACGGAGACCAACGCCGCGCGCACCCAGGCGGTCATCGTCAGCAGCGACCCGAGGGTCGAGACGGTGTTCCAGGACGCGATGGCGGCCACCACCGCGCAAATCGGTGAGGTGCAGAAATCGATCGAGGCCATGGCGCTGGCGCAGGCCGACCGGGCGCAGATGGCCAAGGTGGCTGCGGCCCGCAAGGCCATGGCCGATGCGCGCACGCAGGCCCGCCAGCTCAAGGCCGGCGGCCAGCACGACGAGGCCATCGCGTTCGTGGAGAACACCTACAACCCGGCGTCGGCCGCCTACCTGCAAACCCTGCGCGACTTCGTGGAAATGCAGCACCAGGCAGCGCAAGCCCAGCAGCAGAGCATCGCCGCCTCGCGCACCGCGACGCTGCAAATCGCCGCCGCGGCGGTGGCCCTGGTGCTGCTGGCCGTCGCGGCGGGAGCGTTCCTGCTCATCCGCAGCATCCAACAGCCGCTGGCGCAGGCCAACGCACTGGCCGCGCGCATTGCCGGGGGCGACCTGAGCGCGCGCAACGAGGTGGGCCGGGGCGACGAGTTTGGCGAGTTGCTGCACTCGCTCTATGCCATGAGCGCCTCGCTTGGGCGCATGGTGCACCAGGTGCGCCAGAGCACCGACAGCATCGCCGTGGCCAGCTCCGAGATCGCCAGCGGCAATCACGACCTGTCGGCGCGCACCGAGCAGACCTCGAGCAACCTGCAGGAAACCGCTGCCGCCATGGAGCAGTTCACCAGCACCATCGCGCAAAGCGCCAGCAGCGCACAGCAGGCCAGCAGCCTGGCAGCGGGTGCCTCGGGCGTGGCGCGGCGCGGCGGCGAGGTGGTGGCCCAGGTCGTGGCCACCATGGAAGAGATCAACGACAGCAGCCGCAAGATCTCCGACATCATCGGTGTGATCGACGGCATCGCCTTCCAGACCAACATCCTGGCGCTCAACGCCGCGGTGGAGGCCGCGCGCGCGGGCGAGCAGGGCCGCGGCTTTGCGGTGGTGGCCAGCGAGGTGCGCAGCCTGGCGCAGCGCAGCGCCGAGGCTGCCAAGGAAATCAAGAACCTCATCGGCGTGTCGGTCGACAAGGTGGGCGCAGGCACGCGCCTGGTCTCGGACGCCGGCACCACCATGGGCGACATCGTGCAGTCGGTGCAGCGCGTGACCGACATGATCGGCGAGATCACTGCCGCATCGACCGAGCAGAGCGCGGGCATCTCGCAGGTCAACCAGGCCGTGGGCCACCTGGACCAGATGACGCAGCAAAACGCCGCGCTGGTCGAGCAAAGCACGGCGGCGGCGCAAAGCCTGCGCGAGCAGGCCCAGCAGCTCACGCAGGTCGTGGCGATGTTCAAGATCCAGGAGTCGGCCGTGGGCGCCAGCGTGCCG
>NZ_MWOM01000090.1:0-13483 GCF_012931925.1 Acidovorax sp. SRB_24 | reverse complement strand
GTGACTTTCTTTCGGCGACGCGAAAGAAAGTTACTGCGCCGCCGGGCGCACATCCCGGCCAGCCGCCCTCAGCAAAAGGCACACCGTCAAAAACGCAACGAAGCCAGGAAACGTACCTCGCCCGCCGGGGCGAGACCCTGCAAGGACTCAGGCCAGGTTCAAAACACGTCGGTATCGCCGGGCTGGAAAGTGGGGCTGGGCCACTGGTCGTAGAACTGCGCGCCCTGCATGGCGGTGGCCCAGACCGGAGTTTGCCGCGCCTGGGCGCCAGGGTGGGGTAGCCAGCTGATCCAGGGACCTGCGGCCTGCGCGGGCAGGGCCTGCAGGGCGGCTGCCGTCCAGTCGTCGCCCGGGGGCAGGCTGCTGTCGACCACGGTGGGCTGGTGGTGCTGGCGGGTGACGAGCCAGCCTTGGGGCGCATGGCCGGGGCGGCTCAGCAGCCACAGGGTGTACAGCGGTGCGCCGGGCTGGGCGTGCTGCTGGGGGTGGTGCAGGTAGCGCCAGCGCAGGTAGGCGCCGGTTTTGGCGATGCTCGGCTGCGCCTGCTCTGGGGGCTGCGCGGCCAGTTCCTGGGCACGGCTGTGCCACAGGGGGTCGAGCACGGCGTCGCTCCAGGCCGCGTCTTGCGCAGGCTGGGCCTGGGCCAGCACGCGCAGCTGGCTGCGCTGGCCCCACCAGTGCCGCAGGCGCAGCCCAAGGCCCTGGGGCGCGGCGGCGGGGGCGGCAGTGGCGTATTCGGTGCAGATCTGCAGCCGCCGCTGGATGCCCAGGCGCATGGCCAGGGTGGCCGGACGCTGGCCCGGAAAGCCGTACATGAACAGCGGCGGGGCGCTGGGGCCGGCGTCGAAGGCGCGCTCGCGCACGGTGTGCATGATGTGGCGGTAGACGCTGTCGGACCCGAGCCCGGTGCGTGCCAGCGGGCTGACCATGAGGTCGCTGGCATGCGCCATGCGGATGGCCTGGCCGCCGCGCACCCCGGGCACGATGGCGACGCCCATGTGCCCGAGCAGCTGGCCGGTGTGCGCATGGGCGGCCAGGGCGTGGTAGTGCTGCGAGCCAGGGGCCTGCATGTATTTCCAGCGCCAGTGCGCGGAGTCCATGGGTTGACCGAACACGTCGCTGAAGAGTTGGCAGAGGCCTTCGAGGTCATGGTCGCCATCGAAGCCGCGCATGACCAGCGGGCTGCCGTCGAGGGCCAGCGGCTGGGTGAGTGCCACGCTTTGGCGACGGCCGGCAGGCAGAGAAGGTGCGGGGTGCGGCGTATTCATGGATGAGGGTGCGCGTGGGACACCCGGCTTATTGGCCACGCCCCAACAACCGGCGCAGCGCGCGGGCTCCGCGCACGGGTCGCGATTGCTGCAGCAGCTGCAGGCTGCGCTGGGCCAGCGCGTGCTCGGCCTGCAAATGGGCCTGCTGCACCTGGGTCTGCTGCAACTGCTGCTGCGCGGCGCTGAGCCGTTGCAGATCGCGCTCGTGGTGTTCCCGGGTGGCCTGCAACTGCTGGGTTTGCTGGTGCAGTTGCGCCGTGGCCTGCTGCAGTTGCTGGTCTAGCTGTTGCAGTTGTGCTTGGCCCTGCTGCTGCTGCTGTAGCAACAGCTGATTGTGCTGCTCCGTCCGGTCGAGCGCGACGGCGTGCCAGGCCAGGGTGGCACTCTGCTGCGCCACGCCCCAGCGGTGCGCATGCTGCTCCAGGATGCGGCGGTGCCACGGCGCCCAGTAGTTGGCGTGCTCGGCGTCGCCGAGCTGGGAGGTGCCCAGGCCCTGGCGGTAGGTGGCACCGATGCCGGGCACGTGCACGAAAGGCCCCTGGTGGCTGAGCTGGCACCAGAAGTCCCAGTCTTCCATGACGGGCAGCTGCTCGTCGAACTGCGCCTTGGCGGCGTGCACCGCGCTGTGCCGAAACAGCACGGCGTGGATGGGCAGGTAGTTGATGCCCCACAGGCGCTCGTGCTGCCAGGGCGTGTCGTAGTCGCGCAGCCATTGGCCGGCCGGGCCTTCGACGCGCACTCCGCTGTAGGCAGCGGCGGCACGGCCATCGTCCTGAAGCGCTTTCACCAGGTTCTGCAGGTGCACGGGCTGCAGCAGGTCGTCGTCGTCGAGAAACAGGCCGAATTCGCCTTGCATGGACTGCAAGCCGAGGTTGGCGGCAGCCGAACGGCTCAGTGGCTGCCATTGGATGCCGCCGCCCTGCCCCTCGGGCGCGCTTGCTTGCCCGACGACACGCAGGGCCAGCCGCTCGGCCGGGTAGGCGGGTTGCGGGTGCAGGCCGCCGCAGGCGTTGACGACGACGACTTCAATGTTGGGATAGGTTTGCGCCGCCACGCTGGCAATGGCATCGGCCAGCGAGGGCCGGTTCATGCTGCGGACGATGCAGCTCACCAGCGGCAACTGCTGCGGCGTGCTGGCCAACTGCATGGCGCTGCGCTGCAGGGGCCAGCCGCCCAGGGTGGCAGTGAGTCTGTCCTCGGCCAGGGCCTGGGCCGGCAATTGCCAATAGGCTTCGGCAGCTTGCACGTCGGGGCCAAGCACAAAAGCGCGCACGGTGGCCATGGCCTGTGCGTGCCTGCGGTAGGCGTGGCGCTCTTCTTGTGAGGCAAAGGCTTCCAGGGCCTGCCACTTGAGGTGGGCCACGGCGCTGATGTCCACCAGGGTATTGGGCTGGGTGGGTGCACCCACTTCATAAAACAGCAGCGAGACGCCGCCGTGGCGCTGGGCCGCGGCCATGCCCGCCAATGCCAGGGCCTGGTGGTCGGGGTGGGGCTCGGTGAGAGCTGGGAGCAGGAGCCAGCGCGCCTGGTGCGTGCTCAGCGCCTCCGTGATGCGGGCGATCAAGGGTGGCGCGTGGCGCAGCGCACGGTCGGCAAGGTGCCAGCAGACTGGCTCGGGCAGGCCCATGGTGCGCGCGGCGGCCTGCGATTCGGCAAGGCGCGGATGGCCCGCCTCGCCGGGTTGGCCTGGCGCTGCGGGCTCCAGGCCCTGCTCGCCAGCGGTGACAATGATGGTGTGCACGCGCAGACCCTGGCGCTGGGCGAGCATGAGCAGGCCGGCGCAGCCCAGCACTTCATCGTCGGGGTGCGGTGCGAGGCAGAGCATGCCCTCTCCGGCTGCCAGCGCAAGGCTGTCGAAATTGTTGTCCGGCGCGTCGTGGGGTCTGTCAAGCATGTCCTCTATTGTAGAAGCGCACCTTGCGCGAACCGGGCGCCGCCGCGGCGTGCGCCTTTGCATGCCGGCCCTGCGTTGTGCGCACCGGACCGGCATGTTGTCTGTTGGAGAAAGATTGCGTGAAACGCCTGATTTACCTGGCCCCGGTGCCACTGGACAGCCCTTCCCAGCGCCCACACCACTTTGTGGAGTGGGCCCATGCGCGCTGGGGTTGCGAGGTGTGGTGGGTGCAGCCCTACCCGGTGCGGCTGCCCCGACCGGCTGATGTGCACCGTCTGCGCCGGCGCAGAGCCGCCTCAGGTGCCGCTGTTGGGGCAAGCGGGTCTCTGGGCCCGCGCTGGCGCAACGCCGCATGGCTGCATGTCGTGTCTCCGGCCGGCGTGCCCGTGGAGCCGCTGCCCGGTGGCCGGGGCCTGCTGCAGGCGTTGCACACGTCGACGCGCCGGCAGTTGTTGGCTTTGATGGCACAGGAAGACACCTGGATGGCCGTGGGCCGCCCGAGCGGCCTTGCGCTGGACCTGTGCACCGCGTTGCAGGGACGGCGCGTGCTTTATGACGTGATGGACGACATGTCCCAGTTCAGCCGGGGCATGTCGCAGCGCTGGATGCACCGCGCCCACGAGGCTGTGCTGGCGCAGGCGCAGGCGGTGTGGTGCTCGGCAGACAAGCTGCTGCACTCCATGCAGGGACGCACGCGTGCCCTGACTGCATTGGTGCGCAACGGCACGGTGCTGCCCGAGCCGCCGCGGCTGGGGAGCTCTGGTGTGGGCAGCGCCCTGCATGCCGGGGCGCCTTTGGTGCTGGGTTATGTGGGCACGATTGCTTCCTGGTTTGACTGGGAGGCTCTGGCGCGTCTGGCAGCAGCCCTGCCGCAGGCGCGCATCGAGGTGTATGGCCCACAGGAAAGCGCTCGGCCAGCGGCACTGCCATCCCAGGTGCAGCTTTTTGCACCCGTGCCCCATGCCGAAGTGTTTGAGCTGATGCGCCACTGGCATGCCGGGCTGATCCCGTTTGTGCGCAATGCGCTGACGGCCTCGGTGGATCCCGTCAAATACTACGAATACCGCGCCTGCGGATTGCCGGTACTGACGACCCTATTTGGCGAGATGCCCCACCATGGGCGTTCGGACGCCGGCGTATGGAACATGGAGGATGCGCAGGTGCTGGCAACGCTGGAGCCGCGGCTGCGCCAGTGGCATGGGCAGATGGCGCAGCGCCAAGCCCAGAACCAGCCCCTGGCCCCCGACTGCCTGCGTGACGCTGGCTGGGCCGCGCGATTCGACGCAGGCGTGCAGGCCGTGGGCTGGGGAGAACTGCCAGGGGAACGCTGAGCCGTCGTGTGCTGGTCAGCCTCCGCTCAGGCGGGTGCGGGCGTGTCGGTCAGAACGCTCACCTGTGCCGGCACGGGCTGCCATTGGCCCGGCATGAGCCACGGCCCTTGGTGGCTCCCCTGGGCCGCCAGGGCGATGTGGGCAAATGGATCAAGCCATTCGTAGACATAGCGGCCGTTTTCACACAGCAGGTACACGCCGACGCGGTAACGCCCCTTGTTGAGCGGCAGGCCGGGCAGATGAAAGCGGATGCTGGCGTGGCCTTGCGCGTTGGTGGCCTGCAGAGCGCCCGCCGCCGAGAGCGTCGAACCAATGATCTTTCCGCTGTCGGACGACAAGACCACAGCGGCCCTGGGGTGTGGCTCCTGCTGGCTGACTTGCAGAAAGATGTCGACCGTGAGGTCGCTTTGGCCGCTGTGACCGTGCAGCTCCTTGCCGGTCACGCCATCGAGCGTGACCTGCGCTTTGAGCAACTTGACCAAGTCCGGCCGCTGGGCGCTGACCAGCCCTTCCAGCGGCTCGCTGACCACTTCGGGCTGTGTGGCGCCCGGGGCCGTGGCGGCATGGGGTGCCTTGGGTACGGGTGCCGGGCTGCCCTGGTTCTGGGCGTCGAGGTATTCCTGGTAGCGGGGCAGCACGATGCCGGTAGGCCCGCTGTCTCGGAGCGCTCCTTTGTCAAGCCAGAGCGTGCGCTCGCAAAACAGGTCCACATGGAACAGCGCATGCGAGCACAGCAGCAGCGCCGTGCCTTGTTCGCGCAGTTGCATCACCCGATCAAAGGACCGCTTGGCAAATACCCCGTCTCCCACAGACAGCGCCTCGTCCACGATGAGAACATCGGGGTCCACGCTGGTGGCCACCGAAAAGGCCAAGCGGACCTGCATGCCGCTGGAGTAGGTTTTGACGGGCATGTCGAGCGCGTCGCTCAAGCCACTGAAGTCGATGATGGAGTCGATGCGGTCTTCTACCTGGGCCCGGCCCATGCCCATGGTTGCGGCATAAAGATAGATGTTCTCGCGCCCCGTGGCCTCGGGATTGAAGCCGGATCCCAATTCCAGCAGTGCCGCCACGCGCCCGCGTGAGACGACCTGGCCGGTCGAAGGCGTGAGGGTTCCGGCCGCCAGTTGCAGCAGCGTGGATTTGCCGGCCCCGTTCAGCCCGACGATGCCCAAAGACTGGCCACGGTTGACTTGCAGCGACAAGGGCTTGAGCGCATGAAAGCTGCCCCGGGCTATGCCTTGGTGGCCGCGCAACTGGTTCCACAGTTGGATCAGCGGCGTTCTTTGGGGAGGGTAGGTCTTGCTGACTTCGGTGAATTGCAGAACGGTTTCAGAGGACATCGGCAAATCCCGGTTTGATGCGCTGGAAAAAGGCCCATCCCAAGGTGGCAAGGAGGCAGGACGCCAGCAAATGCAGGCCCCATCCATCCCATGGCGCCACCGTGCCATTGAGCAACACACTGCGGGCGGCCTCTGCGGCCCAGGCGAGGGGATTGAGATCGATCATCCACCGCATGGAGGCGGGCACCATGGAGGCAGGATAGAAAATGGGGGTGAGGAACAGCAGCAAACTGCTGAAGGAGGGGGCCAGGTGTCCGATGTCGCGCAGATACACCGACAGCGCACCGAGCAGCCACCCCAAAGCCAGCACGTAGAGCAGCAGCGGCAGCAAATACAGAGGCAGGAGCACGACGGCCCAGTGCAGCCCGCCCCGCCACAGCATGAAGGGCAAGGTGATCAGCAGCGCGAGCACCAGCTGCAGACCCGCGGCACCGACCTGCACCACGGGCAGCATTTCCACCGGAAACCGCACCTTGGTAACGAGATAGGGGTGCGACCACACGCTGGCCGGAGCACGATTGATCACATCGGCGACAAAGGTGTAAAGCGAAAGGCCTATGAACACCTGCAGTCCATATTCGGTCGCGGAACCATCGCCCACAGGCCAGCGCACTTGAAAGAATTTGTAGAAAACCAGTGTGAACAACAGGATATGGACCACGGGCTGCAAAATAAGCCACCCTCCACCGACTGCAGAGGCTCGATAGCGCATTCGAAGCTCACGCAACAGCCACTGCAGATAAACATATAACCACTGCTTCATTTAAACTGAACCCTTTTACCTTCCAATGCACGCCATATGGCTGTTGCCATATGACTGGCTATTTCCGATGAAGATGCTGTCTGTTTTAAACGCCGTTTGGCGCCGTTTGCCGTTGTCGATTGAGCGCAAAAGGACTCTCAGAACATGGATTTTGCGCCACTGGCCATCTCTTCAGCCACGGGCTGCTGCCCCGGCAAGCATTCCAGCCGCTGCAGACCCCGTAGCGAACAAAGCGCCAACGCCACCAAGGCGCGAGCCGCATCGGAAAACGCCTTCCGAACGGCGGGACTGGCTGGTTTTCAGCATCATAGGGTGGGATTTTCGCATTCAAAGGCCCCAACATCTTTCCCGCGAGCTGGCTCGAACGGGCGATGCCACCTTTTACATCGAGCCACATTTCATTGCGGATGCAGAAGCGGGCTATCAAATTCGGCAGATTGACTCCGAATTGCCATTGTATGCAGTGACCTTGCACCTGGCGGGCGCGCCGCAGATCTACTTCAAAGCCGCAGATATGGGGCAACAGGCGCAGTTGCGCCAGTCACTCGCGCTGCTGATGCACGATTGGGGTCTTGAAGCCAGCGCTGCCATGGTGGAACACCCCTACTGGACGCCCCTGGTTTTGTCCATGCCCAACACGGTGCGCATCTATGACTGCATGGACCACCATGAGGGGTTTGGTGGCATGCCGCAGGACCTGGTGGACCTGGAGCATGTGCTCATGCAGCGATGTGATGCCGTCACGGTCACCTCTCAGTGGCTTCACGATTGGGCCAGAGACAAGGGCGTGGCCACCCGCATCGTGCGCAATGGCTGCGACTACGCGCATTTTGCAGACCGTCCGGCGCAGATCCACCAAGCCGCGCAGAATCGGCCTGTCATTGGCTACTTCGGCGCCATCGCGGAATGGTTCGATGTGGCCCTGGTCGAAAAAATCGCCCATGCCTTCCCGAACTGTGAGGTGCTGCTGGTGGGCGCCGACACGGTGGAGGCGGGAAAGACATTGGGCAAATGGCCCAACGTGCACATGCTGGGAGAGCGGCCCTATCAGGAGCTGCCCTTTTATCTGCACGGTTTCGATGTCTGCCTGCTGCCCTTCCAGCGTATTCCCCTGACCCTGGCCACCAACCCGGTCAAGGTGTATGAGTATCTGTGCGCGGGCAAGGAGGTGGTTTGCACCGACTTGCCTGAAGTGGGCCAGTTTGGCAGCTTGGTGCACAAGGCAGCAGACCACGACGCGTTCGTTGCTGCCATCCGGGCAAGCCTCGAACAGCCGGGTGGGAGCGACGCGCAGGCCGCCCGCCAAATTTTTGCGCAGGAGCAAACCTGGCAGCATCGTGCCCAGGAACTGCATGAGTGCGTACAACACATGCGCTTTCCCTCGATCAGCGTAGTAGTGCTGACCTATAACAATTGGGCCTATACCGAAGCCTGCCTCGACAGCCTGCTCCAGTGCACCGATTATCCGGGCGCGCTGGAAATCGTAGTCGCGGACAACGCCTCGAGCGACGAAACGGTGGAGCGGTTGAAGGCGTGGGCGCCCCGGGAGCCGCGCATGAAACTGGTGCTCAACCAGGCCAACCTGGGCTTTTCAGCGGGCAACAACACGGGATTGGCCGCGGCCAGTGGCGACTACCTGGTCATGCTGAACAATGACACCGTGGTCACGCGTGGCTGGCTGCTGACACTGCTGCGCCACTTCCAGGCCGATGCCCGGCTGGGCTTGCTCGGCCCCGTGACCAACCACATCGGAAATGAGTCCAAAGTGCCGGTAGCCTATGACACGATCGAACACATGCCCGCCGCCGCCCGCCGCTATACGCTGCCGCACATGGGCCAGCTCTACCCGATGAAAACCCTGGCGTTCTTTTGCGTGATGATGCCGCGCGCTGTGTACGAAACGGTTGGCCCCATGGATGAGAATTTTGGGCGTGGATTCTTCGAGGACGACGACTACTGCCGCCGCATCGAACAGCAGGGTCTGCACCTGGCATGCGCCGAGGATGTGCTGGTGCACCATCGGCTGTCCGCCAGCTTCGACAAGGTGGACAACGGTGAACGCCAAGCCTTGTTTGAAAGAAACAAGGCATATTACGAGGCCAAATGGGGACCATGGGTCCCTCACCGGTATCGTGCGCACTCAGATGCGCACTGAATGCGCAGCATTCAAGCCAACGTTGGACCGTCCATGGTCGCACACGGTGTTGGCGCACGCCGCTGGCTGGGCCTGTCAGGGGAACAGGTGCTGGGGAGCAATGTCTCGCAAGGTGGGAGCTATTTGGTCTTTACCGGACAGTTGAGGAGCCGCCCCGACGTCCGGCCACATGATGCCAATATCGGGGTCGTTCCAGGCGATTGCACGCTCATGGCTGGGCGCGTAAGGCGCTGTGGTCTTGTAGAGAAAATCCACCCCATCCGTGAGCGTCAGAAAGCCATGTGCAAACCCGACCGGCACCCAGAGCTGGCGGTGGTTTTCCTCCGTCAGCTCGGCGCCCACCCATTCGCCGAACGTGGGAGAGCTTTGGCGAATGTCGACCGCCACGTCAAATACGGCGCCCCGCGTCACCCGCACCAACTTGCCTTGCGCAAAGGGGGATTGCTGGTAGTGCAGGCCACGCAGAACGCCGCGCCCGCTGCGGCTGTGGTTGTCCTGCACGAACTGTGTTTCCCCTATGGTCTTCGCCCAGGCCTGGGCGTTGTAGCTTTCCATGAAGAATCCACGCTGATCTCCAAAAACCTTTGGCTCCACGATAAATACACCAGAAATTCTTGTCTCTATAAATTTCACCTAAATCTCCTAGAAAGCGTCTGCAGTGAACAATGCAAAATTCACGGCAAGGCACACCTTAACCATCAATATTCAAAACACTGAACCGACATGAAAGTATTGACTGTATTTGGAACCCGGCCGGAAGCCATCAAGATGGCGCCCTTGGTCAAGGCACTTGAAGCGCACCCCCACATTGAGGCCAGGGTCTGCGTCACGGGGCAGCACCGGCAGATGCTGGACCAGGTACTGTCGTTGTTTGACATCGTCCCGGACTACGACCTGGACATCATGCAACCACAGCAGACACTCTCCAACATCACCAGCCAAATTCTATTGACACTGGAGCCGGTGCTGCAGAATTTTGCCCCAGATCTGGTGTTGGTCCACGGCGACACGTCAACCACGCTTGCAGCGGCTCTGGCCGCCTATTACCAAAAAATTGCAGTGGGCCATGTGGAGGCAGGCCTTCGCACAGGAAATATTTATTCCCCCTGGCCCGAAGAAGCCAACCGCCGCTTGACCGGATCTCTGGCCACATGGCATTTTTCTCCGACCCTTCAAACCCAGGAAAATCTGCGGAAGGAGAATGTGCCAAACGACCACATTCTCGTCACCGGCAATACTGTGATCGACGCACTTCTTTTAGTTACAAACAAATTGAGAAATCAGCCGGAACTGGAAAAGCAGTTCATGGATGCATTCAATTTCGTGCGGAAAAATGCCCGTATGATTTTGATCACTGGCCACCGTCGCGAGAATTTCGGGGACGGCTTCGAAAGAATATGCCAAGCCATTCAAAATTTAGCCACAAAATACCCTGAGACCGATTTTGTTTACCCGGTCCACCTCAATCCCAATGTACGGGAACCGGTAAATCGCCTGCTGAAAAATCTATCGAACGTTCATCTCATCGAACCCCAGGAGTATTTGCCTTTCGTTTATTTGATGACCCGAGCCCATTTGATTCTCACGGATTCGGGTGGCATCCAGGAAGAGGCGCCGTCGCTGGGGAAACCAGTGCTGGTGATGCGGGAGTCGACCGAACGGCCTGAAGCTGTGGCCGCGGGCACTGTCAAGCTGGTGGGAACGGATAGCGGCGCGATCGTGCGCGAGGTGATGCGCCTCATGGACGATCAAAATGCATACGACGAGATGGCTTACGCCCATAACCCGTACGGGGATGGCAAGGCCAGCGAGCGTATTGTGGAATTTATCGCCCAACGCTGACCGATCCGCACTCCAGACGTGACGCCCTGCTCCCCGGACCAAATCGACGGGGACCTCAAGGGCCGATCAGTGGCCAACCTTGCCCTGCTCGAGCAGGCGGAGCAGGTATTGCCCATAGCCGCTCTTGGCCAAAGGTTTGGCGAGCCGTTCAACTTGCTCGGCAGGGATAAAGCCATTGCGCCAAGCAATTTCTTCTGGGCAAGCGATCTTCAGTCCTTGGCGCTGTTCCAGCGTGGCAATGAACTGCCCGGCGTCGAGCAGGCTGTCATGGGTGCCGGTATCGAGCCATGCATAGCCTCGCTGCATGCGTTGCACGGTGAGCTTGCCTTGGGCGAGGTAGGCCTGGTTGACGGTGGTGATTTCCAATTCACCCCTTTCACTGGGCCGGACCTTTTTGGCGATCTCAACCACCTGTGCGTCGTAGAAATACAGACCCGTGACAGCAAAATTCGATTTGGGCCGGAGCGGTTTTTCTTCAATGCTCAATGCTTCGCCATTGACATTGAAGTCCACCACGCCATAGCGCTCCGGGTCCTGGACATGGTAGGCAAACACCGTGGCGCCCTGCTCCTGGGTATCGGCGTTTGCAAGCAAGGTGGCCAGGTCGTGGCCATAAAAAATATTGTCACCCAGCACCAGCGCACTCGGGCTGCCCGACAGAAACTCTTCGCCAATGAGAAAAGCCTGCGCCAACCCGTCCGGGCTGGGCTGCACCGCGTACTGCAGGCGGATGCCCCACTGGCTGCCATCGCCCAGCAGTTGCTCAAAGCGCGGCGTGTCCTGCGGCGTGCTGATGATGAGGACGTCGCGGATGCCCGCGAGCATCAGGGTGCTCAGCGGGTAGTAAATCATCGGCTTGTCGTACACCGGCAGCAGCTGCTTGCTGATCGCGAGCGTGGCCGGGTGCAGGCGGGTGCCTGAGCCTCCGGCCAGGATGATGCCTTTGCGTGCTGTGTTTGGTGCGGTCATGGTGTTCTACAGAGAATTTCGGTGAGCATGCGCGCCACGCCTTGTTGCCAGTGCGGCAGTGTGAGGCCGAAGGTGGCTTGCAGCTTGCGTGTGTCGAGGCGCGAGTTGTGCGGACGCACGGCCGGTGTGGGGAACGCGCTGGTGGGCACGGGCGCTACCTCGGTGGCTTTTATTTTGATAGCGGCCTGCGCTTGCTGGGCCTGCTCAATCACGTATTTTGCGTAGGAATTCCAAGTGGTTTCGCCAGCGGCCACCAAGTGGTACAGGCCGGCATCCTGCGGGCGCTGCATTAGGTGGCGCAGGGCATGCGCGGTCACGTCGGCGATGAGGTCCGCGCCCGTTGGGGCGCCCCACTGGTCGTCGATCACGGTGAGGCGCTCGCGCTCCTGCGCCAGGCGCAGCATGGTCTTGGCGAAGTTGCCACCGCGCGCGGCATAGACCCAGCTGGTGCGCAGGATCAGGTGCTTGCACCCCGATTGCTGGATCAGCCGCTCGCCTTCGAGCTTGGTGCGGCCATACACCGACAGCGGTGCGGGGGCATCCGTTTCGACCCACGGGCGGCTGCCGCTGCCATCGAACACGTAGTCGGTGCTGTAGTGCACGAGCCAGGCGCCCAACCGGGCGGCCTCTTCGGCCAGCACGCCGGGCGTGGTGGCATTGAGCAGACGGGCCAGTTCGGGCTCGCTCTCGGCCTTGTCCACCGCCGTGTGTGCGGCAGCATTGACGATCACGTCGGGGCGCAGGGCGCGCACCGTCTCGGCGATGCCCTCGGAGTGGCTGAAGTCAGCGCAGTGCCCGGTGCTGTCACGGCCCAGCGCCGTGACCTTGCCCAGCACGGCGAGGCTGCGTTGCAGTTCCCAGCCGACCTGCCCACCCTTGCCAAAAAGAAGGATGTTCATGTGCTGGGGGATTCGGCCTGGGACTGGTATTGGGTCTGCACCCAGTCGCGGTAGGCGCCGGTCTGAACGTTGGCGACCCAGTCGGCGTGCTCCAGGTACCACTGCACGGTCTTGCGGATGCCGGTGTCGAAGGTTTCCGCGGGCTTCCAGGCCAGTTCGCGTTCGATCTTGCGCGCGTCGATGGCGTAGCGGCGGTCGTGCCCGGGGCGGTCCTTGACGTAGGCGATCTGCGCGCGGTAGCTCTGGCCGTCGGCGCGCGGGCGCAGTTCGTCGAGCAGGCCACACACGGTGTTGACGATGTCGATGTTGGGCTTTTCGTTCCAGCCGCCAACGTTGTAGGTCTCGCCCAGGCGCCCGGCTTCGAGCACACGGCGGATCGCGCTGCAGTGGTCGGTGACGTACAGCCAGTCGCGCACCTGCCTGCCGTCGCCGTAGATGGGCAGGCTCTTGCCGGCCAGGGCATTGACGATCATCAGGGGGATGAGCTTTTCGGGGAAGTGGTAGGGCCCGTAGTTGTTGCTGCAGTTGGTGGTCAGCACCGGCAGGCCGTAGGTGTGGTGCCAGGCGCGCACCAGGTGGTCGCTCGCCGCCTTGCTTGCGGAATACGGGCTGTTGGGCTCGCAGGTGTGCTCTTCGGTGAAGGCCGGGGCATCGGGCGCCAGCGTGCCGTAGACCTCGTCGGTGCTCACGTGCAGAAACCGGAATGCTTCCTTTTCAATAGCTGGCAGCGCTTGCCAGTAGTGCCTTACAGCCTCCAAAAGCCTGAAAGTTCCAACCACGTTGGTCTGGATGAAGTCTTCGGGACCGTGGATGGAGCGGTCCACATGCGATTCGGCGGCGAAGTTGAGCACAGCGCGTGGCTGGTGCTCGGCCAGCAGGCGCTGCACCAGCGCACTGTCGCCGATGTCCCCCTGCACGAACACATGGCGCGCATCGCCCTGCACGCTGGCCAGGTTGTGCAGGTTGCCCGCGTACGTGAGTTTGTCGAGGTTGACAACGCCCTCTTCGCTGCTGCGCAGCCA